>JAJZHJ010000051.1 GCA_021804525.1 Bacteroidota bacterium
CTCGGCACAATTGACGCACCATCTCGGGGCCGATGCACGGCGAATCCTTGAATTACGGGAAAAGGTAAAAAAAGCCATGGAGAAAGGATATCCGTATAACATCACATTGAACGATATGATAGGGGTTTCCGTGGTTAAAGCGTTGAAAAAATTTCCTCAAGTCAATTCTCATTGCTTAGGCGATAGCATGAAATATTTCAATAAGGTACACTTGGCTTTGGCTATCGATACTGACCGCGGACTCATGGTACCGGTTGTAAAAAATGCAGATGATCTTTCCATTCAAGGACTTTCCAATCAATTCAAAGAAATAGCAAATGCTTGCAAAAAAGGAAGTATTGATCCTGATTTACTATCATCCGAAGCAGCAACTTTTACTATTTCTAATCTTGGAAATTATGGGGTAGAAATATTTACACCCGTGATCAACCTTCCTCAAACTGCCATTTTAGGCGTAAATACCATCGTTCCAAGACCCAAAGATCTTGGCAACGGAAGCTATGGTTTTGTACCTTTTGTCGGATTAAGTCTGACATACGACCATCGGGCATTGGACGGTGGCGAAGCAACGCGTTTTCTAAAACAAATTGCCATTGAAATCGAAAACCTCGAATTTGAACTCTAAACGAAAAAACTATGATTGATTTAGCTATAATAGGCGGTGGCCCTGCAGGATATGTAGCTGCCGAGAGAGCCGGAGCAAAAGGACTTAAGGTAATACTTTTTGAAAAGAAAATGTTAGGCGGAGTATGTCTGAATGAAGGCTGCATTCCCACAAAAACGTTACTATACAGTGCCAAAACGTATGACAATGCACTTCATGGCAACAACTATGGCATTGAAGCAACAAACGTGACGTTCAATTTTGAAAAGATCATGGCACGCAAAAACAAAGTTGTTCGTAAATTAGTGTCGGGGGTTGCAGCCAAAATGAAAACACATCATGTGGAAGTCGTTAACGGTGAAGCCACCATACAGGGACGAACAAACGAAGGAATCAAAATCAGTTGTGGCGGTGAAGAATATGTCACCAACAATTTGTTGATTTGTACCGGATCGGAAGCTTTTATCCCTCCTATCCCCGGTCTAAAAGAATCCGGTGAAGTCATTGTGACCAATCGTGAAATTTTATCGCTCACCACACAACCAGAATCGCTGATTATTGTAGGCGGGGGCGTGATTGGTATGGAATTCGCAAGTTTTTTCAACAGTTTTGGCACGAAAGTTACTGTTATTGAGATGTTGGATGAGATTCTGGGTGGCATGGATACCGAAATGAGCGCTATGCTTCGCCAAGAATATACTAAAAAGGGCATCACCTTTCATCTTTCCTCTAAAGTGACACAAATCAATGGTAATGAAGTCATCTTTGAAAAAAAGGGAAATGTTTTTTCTGAAAAAGGCAATAAAATTCTCATCAGTGTAGGCCGCCGCCCCGTAACGCAAGGCTTTGGACTTGAAACACTTGGTGTTGAACTTTTCAAAGGCGGCATTAAAGTGGATAACAAGATGCGTACTAATATTCCCAAGGTATTTGCCGCAGGCGACGTCACTGGTTTTTCATTGCTTGCCCATACTGCCAGCCGCGAAGGCGAAGTAGTGGTAAATAACCTTACCGGACAAAAAGATACCATGAGGTACAATGCCATACCGGGCGTTGTTTATACCAATCCTGAAATTGCAGGAGTAGGACTTACTGAAGAGATGGCTAAAGCAAAAAACATTCCCTACAGAATGGCTAAATTACCGATGGCGTATGCAGGACGTTTCGTAGCCGAAAATGAAGGCGGCAACGGACTTTGCAAAGTATTAATCGGTGAAGAATATGGTGAAATATTAGGTGTTCATCTGCTTGGAAATCCTTCGAGTGAAATGATTTATGGAGCATGTCTGGCTATAGAAGCTGAAATGACACTTCAAGAAATGAAAGAAGTGGTTTTCCCTCATCCTACTGTTTCAGAAATCTTCAAAGAAGTTATTTTTGAATTTTAATATCAGATTAAACAACAACTTAAAAAACGAGATATCATGCCGAAAAGTCAATTTATCGATCCTGTAAAAATGCGTAAAGCAGGTGAAATCAACTTTCAACCGATACCAGTCAATCAATACAACAAAACGATTGAAGATGAACTAAAAAACAATCATTTCACTAAAGAAGACTTGGTGAACATTTATCACGATATGTCAGTTATTCGTGAGTTTGAAACCATGCTTAACTTGGTAAAAACCACCGGTTCGTACAATGGAATTGCATACGACAATCCAGGCCCGGCTCACTTGTCAGCCGGTCAGGAAGCTGCTGCTGTAGGAATGGCTTATACACTGACGATTGATGATTTTATCTTTGGATCGCACCGAAGTCATGGTGAAATTCTGGCAAAAGGGCTTCGTTCCATCCAACAGTTGGATGATGATTCGTTAACAAAAATCATGGAAGACTTTTTCGGTGGAACAGCCTATCATATTGTCAAAAATGAATTTAACGGATCAATCAAAGCATTGGCCAAACGATTTTTACTGTATGGTATCATGGCTGAAATCTTTGCTCGGGAAACCGGGTTTAACAAAGGTCTTGGCGGAAGTATGCACGCATTTTTTCTGCCTTTCGGTATCTACCCGAATAACGCCATTGTAGGTGGTAGCGCTGATATTGCTGTCGGTGCAGCGCTGTTCAAAAAAGTCAATCGTAAACCAGGTATCGTGGTGGCCAATATTGGCGATGCTTCTATGGCATGTGGTCCTGTGTGGGAAGGTATGATGTTTGCCGCAATGGATCAGTTTAAGCAACTGTGGCAAGATGATATGAAAGGCGGCTTGCCGGTGATTATCAACATCATGAACAATTATTATGGAATGGGTGGACAAACCATGGGCGAAACCATGGGATTTGGCATGGCGGCACGCATCGGCGCCGGCATCAACCCAGAACAAATGCATGCTGAACGAGTAGATGGATACAACCCGTTGGCAGTGATCGATGCATATCGCCGCAAACGTGATATTCTTGATAATCGAAAAGGCGGTCCTGTTTTGTTGGATGTGATGACCTATCGTTATAGTGGACATTCACCCTCTGATGCTTCATCCTACCGATCAAAAGAAGAAATGGAAGCATGGGCAGAACAAGACTGCATCCTTCAATTCGGTAAAAAACTGATGGAAGCCGGCGTTCTCCACCAAAACGATTTGGACAACCTTCAAATGGAGATAAAAGAGACGATTGTTGATGTATTCAAATTAGCCATCGACGAGACGATTTCTCCTCGCATGAATTTGAACAAAAATCCTGAACAAATCGGCGAGATGATCTTTTCCAATCAAACAGCAGACGCTATGTCAACTGCCAAGGCGGAAGTTAATCATCCGATGGAAGAAAATCCCCGTGTGAAACAGATCGCTACCAAGGAACGTTTTGTCACTGATAAAGAAGGTAAGCCGGTATCGAAAATGAAACAATACCAGCTTCGCGACGGTTTATTCGAAGCCATTGTTCACCGTTTTTACGAAGATTCAACCTTGATTGCCTACGGAGAAGAAAATCGTGATTGGGGTGGCGCTTTTGCCGTCTATCGCGGGCTTACTGAAGCACTTCCCTATCATCGTCTTTTCAATTCACCAATCTCGGAAGCAGCCATTGTGGGAACAGCGATCGGCTATGCCATGTGCGGAGGACGTGTTATTCCTGAAATTATGTATTGCGATTTCTTAGGCCGTTCAGGCGATGAAGTATTTAATCAACTTCCTAAATGGCAGGCAATGAGCGGTAACATTCTTAAAATGCCAGTTGTGCTACGCGTTTCTGTCGGTTCAAAATATGGTGCTCAACATTCACAAGACTGGACATCGCTTGTGGCACACATTCCTGGCCTTAAAGTCGTATTCCCTGTTACACCTTATGATGCGAAAGGATTGATGAATACCGCTTTGCATGGCACCGATCCTGTAGTTTTCTTTGAAAGTCAACGTATTTACGACATTGGTGAACAATTTCACGAAGGCGGTGTCCCTGAAGGATATTATGAAATCCCATTCGGAGAACCTGATATAAAACGAAAAGGTTCAGATATAACCATTTTAACCATAGGAGCCACCCTCTATCGTGCACTCGACGCTGCTAAAATTTTGGAAGAGGAATATGGCATGAGTGCTGAAGTCATTGACGCTCGTTCATTAGTTCCATTTAACTATGAATTAGTAATTGAATCGGTGAAGAAAACAGGAAGACTCGTTCTTTCCAGTGATGCTACAGCACGTGGATCATTTCTCAACGATTTGGCACACAACATAACCGAATTGGCTTTTGACTATTTAGATGCTCCACCGGTAGTTGTTGGATCCCGTAATTGGATTACACCTGCATACGAACTTGAAGATGCTTTCTTTCCACAAGCCAATTGGATAATCGATGCTATTCACGAAAAAATTGTTCCATTACCAAATCACGTCCCACTTCGTAATTTTACCGATGCCGAACAAATACGACGTGCAAAACATGGAATTTAGTCAGATGAGAAAAACTGTCAATCAAATGGATATTATGAAGGTGAATGCTCATCTTCACACCCCCTACTCTTTCAGTGCCTTTTCTTCCATTGCACAAGCTCTTGACTTGGCCGAAAAAGAAGATGTTAAAATACTGGGTATAAACGATTTCTATACTACTAATGGCTACGACGAATGGGATAAGGAATGTGCAAAAAGACAGCTTGTCCCTCTCTTTAACATTGAGTTTATCAGTTTGCAACAAGACGATCAGGAAGACGGCATCCGTGTGAATGATCCGCAGAATCCAGGACGAACTTATTTAAGCGGCAAAGGATTAAGGCATCCGATACAATTAGAACAACCTTACCTGTCTCAATTGGAAACAGTGTGCGAAGAATCGAACCGGCATGTGGCAAGGATGTCTGAAAAACTTAACCAATTACTGTCTAAAATTGAAGCCGGCTTTACGTTAGACTACTCGGAAATTACACAATCGCTTACAAAAGGAATTGTTCGCGAACGTCATCTTGCAAAAGCCCTTCGGATGCAAGTGTATGAACATTTTCAGACTGAGAAAGCCATAAATGATTTTCTGACCAGATTATTTAGCGGAAAAGCCGTTCGATCAATCATAACGGATCATGCTGCAATTGAAAACGAAATCAGAGCAAACTTATTGAAAGCCGGAGGAGCAGCCTTTGTAGCGGAAGATCCTAAAGCATTTTTGCCCATGGAAACGGTACGCCAAATCATTTTGCATTCAGGTGGATTACCCACTTACCCATTCTTAGCTGATGATGCGAAAGGCGGCTTCACTGACTTTGAAAAGGATAAAGAGAAAGCGGCTGATATCTTAAAACAGCGTGGCATTTTTTCAGTAGAATTTATCACCACACGCAACAGCATGGAAGTACTGGAGGAGTATGCCGGCTATTTTCACGAACAAGGATTTATAGTCACCTTTGGAAGCGAACATAACACACCCGCTATGGAACCGATTACGTTGTCTACACGAAATAACACACCATTATCGGATCGATTGATGGAAATAAATTATCTGGGAGCATGCGTGATCGTTGCCCATCAACAATTGGAAAAACAAGTATTGCAAGGTTACGTGGACAAAAACGGAGTAGCAGATATTTTGCACCGCGATGAATACATCCATTTAGGCAACAAGATCATCAAATCAATACTTAAAAATCATTCCAGCTAAAAAATCAACGCCACAAACTACATAGTTATGATCGAAGAACTCATTGAAATATCTCATTATTACGGAAAAGACAGTCGGTATGTCATTGGTGGAGGTGGAAACACTTCCTTTAAGACTGCCGATAAACTGTGGGTAAAAGCCAGCGGATTTTCTCTTGCAACCATCACCGAAGAAGGATTTGCTGTGCTTGATCGCGGAAAATTGAATATCATTTCACAAAAGAATTATGCACAAGACAGCACGGAACGGGAAGAAGCAGTAAAAAATGATCTTGCAGCGGCTTGTATCACAAAAGATAAACGACCATCAGTTGAGACATCCATGCACAATGCCATTGACTGTCGTTTTGTAGTGCATCTGCATCCGACAGTCGTCAACGGGGTACTTTGTGGTCAGGATGCTGAAAAAATCATTTATCAACTGTTTGGAAACAAAGCTATTTACATTCCTTACATTGATCCGGGTTATCTTCTGTTCAAAGAGGTAGAACAACGCATTCAATCGTATAAAGTAACTGACGGGAAAGAACCTCAATTGATTTTTCTTCAGAATCATGGTATCTTTGTTGGTGCAGAGACGATTGAAGAGATTAAAACAATTTATGACGATGTTTTCAATCGCATCGAGCAAGCCGTGAAACAACCTCTTCCGGAAGGAGAAGAATCCGTTTCCATGAACATCGTCAACCTCGTGCCGGCAATACGAATGATGCTTTCCGGTACAGGATTGAAAACCGTTAAAGTGAGAAACAATGCACTCACATCCTATTTTAGTGACTCTGCGACAACGTTCAACCAAATTACCAAACCCTTTACACCCGATATCATTGTCTATTGCAAATCAAATTATCTTTACTTAGAAACATCGGAATCTGCCGATGAAACATTACAAAAAGCTCAAGACAAAATCAACGAGTTCAAATCAAGATTTGGTTATCTACCCAAAGTCATTTTAATAAAAGGAGTTGGGTTATTAGCAGTTGGCAATCACGCAAAAGAATGTGACACCATTCTCGACGTGTACGAAGATATGATGAAAATTGCCTGGTTATCAAATTCGTTTGGAGGCTCTCATCCGATGAGTGAGGTACAAATCGATTTTATTGATCATTGGGAGGTAGAAAATTATCGTCGCAAAGTGAATGCAGGGAAATCATCAGGCCGCGTTGAAAACAAAGTGATCATCATTACCGGAGCGGCACAAGGATTTGGCGAAGGCATAGCACGCGGATTGCTGAATGAAGGTGCTAACATTGTTGTTGCCGACCTGAATGAAACGGTTGGAGAACGTACTGCCAATGCGCTTAATACCTTAGCAACAACAAATCAGGCACTTTTCGTAAAAACGGATGTTTCGGACATAAAAAGTCTTGACAGTTTAATGTATCGCACCATCTGTCAATTTGGTGGTGTCGATGTATTTATCAGCAATGCAGGCGTTTTGCGCGCAGGCGGCCTCGAAGAAATGACGCCCGAAACCTTTGAGTTTGTCACCAAAATCAACTACAATGCCTATTTCTATTGCACCAAAGTTGTTTCTCGCATCATGAAATTACAAAATCACTATCAACCAAATAACTACTGCGATATCATACAGATTAATTCAAAATCAGGCTTGCGTGGCAGCAAAGCCAATTTTGCTTATGCCGGTGGCAAATTTGGCGGTATTGGCCTCACCCAATCCTTTGCATTGGAACTGGCTCCGTTCCGCATCAAAGTAAACGCGATATGTCCAGGAAATTACTATGAAGGCCCGCTTTGGAGTGACCCTGACAATGGGCTTTTTGTTCAATATCTGAAAGCGGGAAAAGTGCCAGGTGCGAAAACCATTGAAGAGGTAAAGAATTTTTATTTGGCACAAGTACCGATGAAAAAAGGGTGCTCACCCGATGATGTAACAAAAGGAGTTATGTATCTGATCGACCAAACATGCGAAACCGGACAAGCCTTACCCATCACAGGCGGACAAGTAATGCTATCTTAGAGTCAAGAACCAAGACATTAAATTATGCACAATTTCAAGAAATTATCTATTTGGATAAAATCGGTAGATTTTGTTACTGAGATTTATAAAGTAACAAACAGCTTTCCGAGTAATGAGCGTTATGGACTTGTTTCTCAGTTACAAAGAGCTGCTGTTTCTGTCCCTGCAAATATATCGGAAGGTTCAGCAAAATCGAGTAACAAAGATTTTGCCCGTTTTCTTGAAAT
>JAJZHJ010000052.1 GCA_021804525.1 Bacteroidota bacterium
AAAAGACCATTATAACGAAAAAGTTATGACGGCTTTACGTACAAAAACGGGTGTTGACTTATCTGCATTTGAGGAAAGATTTGGAAACAAACAAATGCAACATTTGCTTAAGGCTGCTGATAAATATCTCTCTACCGGTTTGATGAAACTTCAAGAAAATCATCTTTGTCTGACTTCGGAAAGTTTCTGGATTTCCGACGGAATCATTGCCAATTTAATGATTGATTAAGATGGCTGAACTTTTATAAAAACCACTAACTTTGCAGGAATACTTTGAATGCATTGTTCATGACAAAATCACTTCATACAGCTTACTGGGTTTTGCTACTTTGCGTAGTGTTACAGTCGTGTGGCGTGGATGCACGATTGAAAAAGGCAGATAAAGAATATGCAATCGGTGAATATTATTCTGCCGGAAAAATATATCAAAGCGTCTATGCAAACATGGATTACCGCCGCCGGCAGTTACGCGCTTATGCAGCTTTCAGACAAGGAGAATGCAATCGACTCGACAATCAGCCCTCTAAAGCGGCTAATGCCTATTTAGCTGCCATTAGGAATAAATATGGTAATGACATTGTCTACCTTCGGGATGCTGAGGTATTGCAACAAGCCGGTAACTATCCCGCCGCAATCAACAATTACAAAACCTATTTACAGGGACATCCTGATGATCAATTAGCTAAAAACGGATTGGCAGGTTGTCAGCAAGCAGCGGCAGAAGCTAAACTACATCCAACGTTTGTAATTAAATATGCAGGACAGTTTAATAGCCGCAATAGTTCCGATTATTGTCCTGCCTTTACGGATGCAGAAGCCGACGCGTTGGTGTTCACTTCCACGCGACCAGGGGCAACTAATCGAAAACCAAGTGCTATAACGGGATTTTCGCAAGGAGATTTATATATTTCAGAAAAAAACGTTTCAGGTCAATGGGAAAAACCACGCCCAATGGATGGTGGGTTTAATACCGACATGGACGAAGGAGCTTCATCGTTTACACAAGACGGACGCACAATTTATTTCACACGTTGTCCCGCTTCTAACGGTCAAAATCTGGGAGCACAAATCTATATGGCTTCCCGTTCAGGAGGACAATGGACGGAACCGCAACCGGTTGTTTTGTTTAAGGATAGTACCATCACAGTAGCTCATCCTGCGATAAGTGCTCATGGCGACACGCTTTATTTTGTTTCGGACGCTCCCGGTGGATTTGGAGGAAAAGATATATGGATGAGCATTCGTGAAGATGGTAAATGGACAACGCCTCAAAATATGGGAGCACAAATTAACACCGCAGGCGACGAAATGTTTCCTTATGCTGCTCCTGATGGGTCACTCTATTTTTCCTCCAACGGACATGCAGGATTGGGCGGTTTAGACATTTATCATGCCATGAAAACAAAAGATGGGTGGAATGTGATTCACATGCCGGCTCCTATAAATTCCAATGCTGACGATTTTGGAATTACCTTCAAATATGATCGCTTAGAAGGCTTTTTTTCTTCCAATAGAGGAAATTCAAAAGGTTATGATCATATATGGAGTTTTGAGCAGCCAGTCAATGAATATGTGCTATCCGGTTTTGTTGCCGACAATCACAAACAACGGTTGGGCGATGCCATTGTTCGCATGGTCGGGACTGATGGAACAAATGCCAGAATCAGGGTAAAAAAAGACGGCACCTTTCGCTTTTCGTTAAGACCTAACGCCGACTATGTGTTTTTAGCAACCTGTCGCGGTTATTTGAATGAAGCCAGTAAACTATCGACACAAGGAGTCAAAGAGAGCAAAGCATACGCGTTGTATTTTTCTTTAATCCCAATTGGAAAGCCGGTAGAATTAGAGAATATATTTTATGATTTCGGGAAATGGACATTGACCAAAGAGTCAGAGACGTCGCTCAACGCACTGGTGAAGATCTTGAAAGATAATCCAAATATAACTATTGAATTGGATTCTCATACCGATCGCGTGGGGACAGCCTCTTTTAATCAAACTCTGTCGGAAAAGCGCGCTCAATCAGTAGTCGATTATTTGATTCAAGCCGGTATTTCTGCTGATCGTTTAACTGCAAAGGGATTCGGTTCGAGTCAGCCTGTCACTGTCGATGCTGCTTTAGCTAAGAAATATTCCTTCTTAAAAGAGAGTGCTGTTTTAGACGATACGTTGATTAATGCGTTGACACCTGATCAGCAAAACATAGCAAATCAAATTAACAGACGAACAGAGTTTCGGGTTATTAAAACAACATACGGGTTGCAGTAGTAATTATTAATTTTCTTGCCATGAAATTCAGATCATTATCTTCCGAAGAAATTCATATTCTGCAACAACAAGGTTGCCATGCAGAAAGTTGGAGTAGCATAGAAGTAGCAGAAGCGTTTGAACCTGTTTACGTTCAACGCGTTAAATTCACAGGCCATAATCGTATCGGGATATTTGGTTCAATGGTCGAATTATCGGGGGGCATAACCGTTCATTCGGGTATTTATGATGCCTGGTTACACAACTGCAACATTGGTGACAACGTGTTGATTCATACTATTCGCGATTATGTGGCAAATTACACCATTCAAAGTAATGTAATCCTTTTTGATGTCAAATTGCTGGCAGTAGATGGCGAAACGTCCTTTGGAAACGGTATTCCGGTGGAGGTTATCAGTGAATCGGGAGCTAGAAGCGTCATGATGTATGATCGTCTTTCAGCACAGATATCTTATGTATTAGCGCTTTATCGTCACCGCCCAACTCTCATTAAACGGCTTGAAAAACTTATCACGGATTATAGTAATAGTGTAAGAAGTTCTTACGGGGTGGTCGCTTCGGGCGCTAAATTGTTGCGATGCGACACGATCATTAATGTAAAGATTGGAGAAGCTGCGCATATTGAAGGGGTAAGGTTAATGAAAAACGGGAGCGTCAATAGCGCTGATGATGATCCTGTATTTATAGGCGATGGCTGTCATCTTCAAAACTTCATCATCTGCGCTGGCTCAAAGGTCAATAATGCAACCTTAATAACAAACTGTTTTGTGGGGCAAGGCTGTATGTTTGATAAACATTATTCTGCCAATCAATCAGTGTTCTTTTCAAATTGTCAGGGATTACATGGCGAAGCAAGTTCTATTTTTGCCGGCCCTTTCACGGTGACACATCATAAATCGACGTTACTGATAGCCGGCATGTTTTCATTTCTCAATGCCGGGAGCGGTTCCAACCAAAGCAATCATCTGTATAAATTAGGCCCCATTCATCAAGGGTTGGTGGAGCGCGGTAGCAAGACAGGCAGTGATTCCTACATCCTTTGGCCGGCTAAGGTAGGCGCTTTCACTTTAATCTCAGGTCGTCACTATTCTCATTGCGATACTTCCGATTTGCCTTTCTCATATCTTATTGAACACAAAGATGAATCGTATCTTTCGCCGGCAATTAACCTGCGAAGCATCGGCACTATTCGTGATTCACAAAAATGGCCTCATCGCGATATGCGTCGCGGAAAAGATCACTTAGATTGCATCAACTACAATCTTTTGAGTCCTTTCACTGTTGAACGTATGGTGCGAGGGCGAGATTTATTGTTGGAGCTTCGTGAAAAAGACGAAACTTGCGCTTTATACAAACATCAAGGCGTTGTTATAGAAGCGCGTATTTTATCACGAGGCATTCGATTGTACGAAAATGCCATCTGGAAATTCTTAGGTAACTCATTGATCACACAGTTGGAAAAAACAGAATTACCTCTCACGCCGGAAGAGATTCACAAAAGTCTTGCATTAACAGAAGCTGACGGAAATGGCAAATGGGTGGATATTGCAGGGATGATTTGTCCTGCAGAACCTTTGAACCGATTGTTAGACGAAATCGAATCAAACGAAGAAATGACGCTTGAAATGATTCATCAATCCTTTTGGACGATTCATCGCAACTATTACCATTATGAATGGACGTGGGCATTTGATATGTTGACACGTTGGACAGGCAAGAGGCCCGATCAATTCACGCCAAAAGAAGTAATTGATGTTGTGAACAAGTGGCTTACAGCTGTTTTGAACATTGACAAATGGCTTTATGAAGATGCTAAAAAAGAATTCGCTTTAAGCAAGAAAATAGGCTTTGGCGCTGATGGTGATGACGACGACAAAGAAAAAGATTTTGAAAATGTGCGAGGTACCATGCATACCAATGAGTCTGTTTTGGCTATAAAACGGCACATGCAGGAAAAAGAGACACTCGGAACCAAAATAATGGATAAATTGCTTGAAGCAAATCCCGAATTGCAATAGTGTCTAATCCTTGCCCCCCTTTATCTTTCAAATTCGTGTATTTTATGGCAAGAATTAGACTTTATACCGAATAAGCAACATTGAAAAGAAATGACATCAAACAATTATCAAATAATTGATTATGATGCCGTACTGAATGAAACATTCGGCAAACATGACACACCATCACGTAATGAGGCTGAGGAAAAGGCTTATGCTTTCTATACGGCAAACGGTAAAGAACGGATCGCGTCGTTTGGCGTTGAATTTCAATAAAGAAATTCCACCCGTTTATTTTATAACCTGGTCTCTCAAATTCAGAAAAATCATTGAAAACTAATTACTCGTATTTCTTGTATCTTTTACCACTACATCGTGAGCACCACCTTCGATAATGCTGGTAGAAGAAACCAACGTAATTTTGGCATTACGTTTCAGGCTATCAAGATTGAAAACTCCACAACTGCTTAAGGTCGATTTGATTTTTCCTAATGTAATGTCCAGGTTGTCTTTTAGTTTTCCGGCATAAGGAACAAAGCTGTCTACCCCTTCTTCAAACTTCAGGTTTTCACTTCCACCCATATCGTAGCGCTGCCAGTTACGTGCCCGGTTGGAACCTTCGCCCCAGTACTCTTTCATGTAGTTACCATTTACCATTAGTTTTCGGGTCGGACTTTCGTCGAAACGGGCAAAATAACGTCCCATCATCAGAAAGTCGGCACCCATCGCCATTGCCAACACCATGTGATAATCCTGTACAATACCACCATCAGAGCAAATTGGAACATATATTCCGGTTTTCTGGAAGTACTCGTCGCGGGCTTCAGCCACTTCTATCAAAGCGGTGGCTTGTCCCCGTCCAATACCCTTTTGTTCCCGTGTTATGCAAATAGAACCACCACCAACACCTACTTTTACAAAATCGGCTCCAGCTTCGGCCAGATAAAGAAATCCGTCGCGGTCCACCACATTTCCGGCTCCGACTTTAATATGTTCTCCAAATGAGGTTTTGATGTATTCAATGGTTTCCTTTTGATATACAGAAAATCCATCGGAGGAATCAATGCACATAACATCCACGCCGGCTTCGAGTAATGCGGGAACACGTTCTTTATAGTCACGAGTGTTAATACCGGCACCTACCAACAATTTCATATTTTCGTCAGAAAGTTCGTTGGGATTAGCCTTGTGATTTTCGTAGTCCTTGCGGAAAACAAAAAACTTCAGGTTTTGATCTTTATCAATTATGGGCAAACAATTTAATTTATGATCCCAGATAATATCATTGGCTTCACCAATAGAAATTCCAAACTCGCCGGTTACAAGTTTTGAAAAAGGGGTCATAAATTCTTTGACCTTCGTGTCAGGGTTATCACGGGTTATTCGGTAGTCCCGTCCGGTTACAATACCGAGTAGCTTACCCTGCGATGTTCCATCTTCTGTTACTCCAATAGTACCATGTCCTGATCTTTCTTTCAATGCCACTACATCGCGCAATGTGTGTTCAGGTGTCAGATTGGCATTACTCACAACAAAACCGGCTTTATACGATTTTACTTTGAATACCATTTCTGCCTGTGATTCAATTCCCTGCGAACCATAAATAAAAGAAAGACCTCCGTTACGGGCAAGTGCTATAGCCATTTTATGGTCGGAAACCGATTGCATAATAGCCGATACAAAGGGTGTGTTGAGATAAATCGGAGCATTTTCCCCTTTTTTGAATTTCACAAGTGGGGTTCTCAGCGATATATTTTCCGGATTACAATCCTTGGTAGTTAATCCAGGAATCAAAAGGTATTCACTGAAGGTTCTTGAAATGTCGTTTAAAATGTGTGCCATATTTGGGAGGAATAAAGTTTCGCAAAGATAGCCAAAATTCAAATACCAGTCAGGCCTAACTATCCGGTCGGATGTGTTTATTAAACGAACGAAAAGTGAGCCTGCTGTTGAAACTTATAATTGCAACTGTATTAATTCTTGGAATTTGTAATCCAAAACAAACAAATCTAATTTACAACCGGATATACTACTATATTAAAGATATAAAGAATACAAGAACTGGAATTACACATCCCAGTGACAGGCTGTAGCTTATAAGTGTATAATGAGCATATCCGATGGGGCAGGTTAATCGTATCGGGCAAATTTAGTACATTGTAGCGAAGGAATGGTGAGTTTATTTTCACCATTCCGCTGACAATTAAAATTGAATATCAAGGTATTGCTATCATATAGACACTCTTGATTCATTGCTACTAAAAATCTGAATCTGCATACTCATAACAGAAGAGGTTAAGAAATTAATACAGCAATATTCCCATAGCTTTTGCATCGTTTTTTTTAATACTTCTTGCCAATTCATCAAAATACGATGAATTACCTTTAATATCATTTTGATATTTTTCTATTTTACTGATAGCGTCATTAATTCCTTCTACTTGTACAATATAATAGTATAATTCTGTCAATATAAAATCAACTTGTGTGTTATCTATTTTATCACATTCAGGCTGGCAAAGAGTATTTGTGAACAGTTGATGGTTCTCATCAATATAACGTTGATAAATTAAAATAATAGCACGGAAATCTTTCTTTTGATTTATCGTATCACCTTTTGTCTCTGCTTCTTTTGCTTTTATCTTATACTCATATATATCCCTGAAAGTAGGGAATGGGAAGACAGACGCTGGAACTTTATTTAATGTAATTAAAGCCGAAGTAAAATCCTTTTTAAAGAAATATACTTGTACTTCATCCATGAAAATAATGTTTGTATACTTAGGAGAGCAGTTTTCCACTCCTTTGAGAATTTGTAAGGCACTATCTAAATAGGCTACTCGTTTTGTAAAGTAAAAGTTATTAACATGTCCCAAAGCTTTTGATATCTGTTTACCGCAGGCTTCATCTACTTGATAATTTCGTCCATGACAAGATGATATGGAAAACAATGCTAATATTATCAGGAAATATGTTTTCATGATTTTTATTTTATTGATTATCTTGTAAATAAAAATCTATTGACACTGGGGCAATCCATATAGTTCCATTGTCGGTTGTACCTGCATTTATATTCGCACTTTGCAAGGATCCTGGAAAGAGTTTGTCAGCTGGCATTATGCCAGATACAGAGGTGGTAACAGAACCATGTTCTGAATAATTATTATCAACATTTGCGGATGCTAATGGCCCCCTTGTATATTCTTTACCCCCATTTGTTACTTCTAACCCACCCCCTGTGGCTGTTAAATTCGATATGCGTTGAGTTAAAATTCCAGTGATCGCTACTCCATCAAAAGTTAACCCTGATTTATTTTTGTCTGTTGCTGTTCCGGTTGAAACCATTGGCGTAATCGTTAATGTGGCTTGTGCTTTTTCCCCATCTATAAGTCCTTTTGTTGCAGGTAATAATGAAGTTACAATAGCTCCGGATCTACTATTAACGGGAGCCGGATCTGCCTTGTCGCTTCCTAAAGAAAGAGATCTTCTATTCTGTCCTTTTGAATAAGAGGGTTTTACGCCCAGACTTTTAAGTATATCATTATTTTGATGACCAACATAAGAATATCCTTTAGGAGTATTTCCTTGTTTTGTGACATTATCTTGCCACGTATATTTTTTAGTCTTATTATCCATAACCCAGTCCTT
>JAJZHJ010000053.1 GCA_021804525.1 Bacteroidota bacterium
ATATCGCCATGTCTTATAAGAGCCTGAATATCTGATTATAGAAAAAATCATTCATCAAAAAAGCTGTTTTTTCACATTTCCTCTTTTGGGAACAACAAAAAAATTGTACTTTTGCAGCTCCAAATGGCGATTTAGCTCAGCTGGTTAGAGCGCATGATTCATAATCATGAGGTCCGGGGTTCAAGTCCCCGAGTCGCTACCTTAAACATAAAGCACTTTTGAAAACACTTCATAAGTGCTTTTTCTTTTTTTGTCAACCTTTCCATGGATAACTTGCTCATTGACTGCTTAATTTGTATTTTCATTAAACAAATTCAATATGACAACCATCTGCAACATTCCTTCCACTAAAGACAAAAAACGCGTAGTCATCATCGGAGGTGGCTTTGCCGGTTTGAAAATTGCCACCTTATTGGATTCACAATATTATCAAACGGTTCTACTCGATAAACGCAATTACCATCAATTTCAACCTTTGTTTTATCAAGTAGCCACTTCAGGCTTAGAACCCAGCACCATCTCATTCCCATTTCGGAAGATATTTCAGAAGAAAAAAGATTTACATTTTCGCCTTTGTTCGGCTCAGGAAATTAATACGGAGCTTGGATACGTGGAAACTACGATTGGCCGTATTCGATATGATTATTTGGTGATTGCAACCGGATGTGATACCAACTTTTTTGGCAATCAAGCTTTGAAGGATGCTTCATTACCGCTTAAGACGACGACAGAAGCAATGGTGATGCGTAATCATATCATTTATTCGTTAGAATGTGCCACCAGCACTGACGATCGGGAAGAACGCGAAAAATTGCTTAACTTTGTCATTGTCGGCGGAGGAGCTACCGGAGTGGAATTAGCAGGAGCCTTAGCAGAAATGCGAAAGTTTGTGCTGCCTAAAGATTATCCTGACTTCAAAGTGCAACGTATGCAAATTCATTTAATCGATGGCGCTAATCGCCTCTTGGGAGTTTTTTCTGAAAAGACTTCAAAGGTGGCATTCGATTATTTATCAAAAATGCACGTTAATATCACTCTCGGAGCCACCGTCAATTCCTACGAAAATGAAGTGGTGGCATTGAGCAACGGACAACAAATACCAACAAAGAACATGTTTTGGGTAGCCGGTGTGAAAGCAAACAGCCTCGAAGGTTTCGACAAAGAACAATATGGTAGGGGAAATAGACTGATAGTGAACGAATTTAATCAAGTCAACGGATTCAAAAACGTATTTGCTGTAGGTGATACTGCGTTAATGGCTTCATCCAAGTGGCCAAACGGACACCCGCAAGTGGCACAACCTGCTATTCAACAGGGAGAAAATCTTGTCAATAACTTAAATCGGTTAGCAAAAAACAACAGTGCCTTTCGACCATTTAAATACAATGATAGAGGATCGTTAGCTACTATTGGTCGTAATACAGCCGTTGCCGAACTGCCTGCTGCCAAATTTTACGGTTTCTGGGCATGGATGCTATGGCTCTTTGTCCACCTTCGATCCATTGTTGGAGTAAAAAACAAACTCTTTACTTTTTTCAATTGGGTATGGAATTACATCACCTATGACCAATCGTTACGTTTATTACTGAAAGATGAAATACCAGAAAGTGAAGGGAAAAAATGCGCCGACGAACTGACAACGCCTACCACTTAGCAGGCAATTTTACGCCAGACATAATGGAAGCTGGTTGTGATGAAGCCGGTCGAGGATGTTTAGCCGGACCTGTTTTTGCCTCCGCCGTCATTTTACCGAATGATTTTCAATGCTCTTCACTCAACGACTCAAAACAATTAAGCGAAAAGGTGCGTTATAAGTTACGTCCCATTATTGAACAAAACTCACTGGCGTGGGCGGTTGGTATCGTGACAGCCGAAGAAATTGACCATATCAATATTCTGAATGCTTCGATCTTGGCCATGCACCGCGCTATCGAACAACTTAAGATAATCCCGCAACATCTTATCATCGACGGCAATCGCTTTCATCCCTACCCCAACATTCCTCATCATTGCTTTGTGAAAGGTGACAGCCGTTTTCTCTCCATTGCCGCCGCATCCGTATTGGCAAAAACCTACCGTGACGATTTCATGATATCTTTGCATGAGGAGTACCCTGTTTATCACTGGATCAACAACAAAGGATATCCAACGAAAGAACACCAAGCAGCCATTCTACAACATGGAATCAGCCCGCATCACCGGATCACTTTTCACCTAATGGAGCAACAAACCAAGCTCGTGTTTTAATGATTCCCATCACCTTTGCAAAAAGAAAAACAACAAATTTACGTATCTTTGCCACAGAAATTCATACATCATGAAACTACTACCTACACTTTTCTCAGCTTTCTTTCTGGCGTTTGCTTCTCAGCTCACTTTCTCACAAACGCCTACCAACGATGTTTTGTTGCATCAAATCATTAATGGTGATTTTAAACCAAAGCAAATTAAAGAATTGCGCTCAATGCAAAATGGCAATTATTTTACACAGCTCTGTGATTCAGGCAAAGCAGTGGTGAAATATAGTTACCAAACAGGTAAAGCCATCGATACACTGTTCAACATTCGCACCGTTTTTCATTGCCCTATCAAATCGATCGAAGGCTATGAACTAGATTCAGCTGAAGATAAAATGCTGGTTTATAACAATGTGAACCGAACCTATCGCAGAGCATTCACAGCCAACTATTATGTTTACGACGTGATGCGCAAAAACATGAAACCACTTTCGGATGGAGGACCACAAGAGTCGGCAACTTTTTCACCCGACGGGCGCATGGTAGTATTTGCCCGTAACAATAACTTATATATCAATAAATTGGACTATGGCACCGAAGTACCCATCACAACCGACGGCGAAGATGGCAAAATCATTAATGGTATGCCCGACTGGATGTATGAGGAAGAATTCGATTGCACAAAAATGTTTGTGTGGTCGCCCGACAGCAAATTGGTCGCCTTTGTCAAAATAAATATAAGTAACGTGCAATCATACAGTTATATCCGGTACGAAGGTGAAGATCCTTCCTTCCCTTCTTCGGCTGAATATCCAACCGTTATCTCTTTTAAATATCCAAAAGCCGGCACTCCAATCCCACAAGCCAGTGTGCAAGTGTACGATACTTATTACAAGACCATTCGCAAAATGAACGTTGGCAACGATTCAGATGTTTATATTCCTCGCATTCAATGGACAAGAAACGTAAACGACTTGGCTATAGCAAAGTTTGATCGCGACCAAACCAAAATGCAGCTTTATTTTGCCAATCCCCGCTCCACCGTTTCACGTCTTATTATGACCGACAAAAGCAATACCTATGTCGATTACCGCAACCTCAACTACCTTACTTTCACACCCGATGGGAAGCAATTTGTTTATGTGAACGAAAAGGATGGTTATCGTCATGCCTACTTATACACCATCACCGGCATTTTAGAGAAAGACCTTACTAAAGGCAATTGGGATATTACCGATTTCTATGGTTACGATGCAGCCAAACATATCGCTTATTTCCAAGCTGCTGAATCATCACCTTTAGTGCGTGATATCTACTCAATGGATGCAAAAGGGTTTCAAAAACGATTCTCAGACGGGAAAGGTACCCATGCTGCCACGTTCAGTAACAACTATGTCTATTTTATTGATCAGACATCCTCGCTTAACACTCCCGATCAATACACACTTTGTTCGACGGAGGGAAAAATCCGGCGTCCATTAGAAATGAATGAAGCATTAATAGCTAAAGTCAATCAATTGCAATTGCCGCACAAAGAATTTTTCACGTGCAAGGGAGCTGACGGTACGTTACTGAATGGATGGATGTTGAAACCTGTTGGCTTTACGAATACAACAAAATATCCCGTGGTCATGGTGCAGTACAGTGGCCCCGATTCGCAGGAAGCAGGTGATTCATGGACATTTGACTGGGAATATGTGTTGTCTCAAAAAGGATATATCGTAGCGTGTGTCGATGGACGTGGCACTGCCGCCAGAGGAGTGGCTTTCCGTAAATGTACTTACGAGTATTTAGGGAAAAAAGAGTCGGACGATCAGGTAGCTGTTGCACGCTATTTAGGCACCTTGCCTTATGTCGATAGCCATCGCATTGGCATTTGGGGTTGGAGTTACGGAGGATTTATGACGTTGATGTGCATGACAAATGGCAGCAAGGTATTCAAAGCCGGTGTTGCCGTAGCACCGGTAACCGATTGGAAATTTTATGATGCCGCTTACACGGAACGTTACATGAAAACTCCACAAGAGAATGCTGCCGGCTATGCTGCTTGCTCCCCGTTAGAACATGCTGCCGACTTACACGGAAAACTGCTGATCATTCATGGTTTAGCCGATGATAATGTACACCCGCAAAACACCTTTGAATTTACTGAAAGATTGGTGCAAGCCAACAAACAATTTGAGATGCAAATTTATACCAATCGCAATCACAGCATTTTCGGAGGAAACACACGCTACCATCTCTTCCAACGCATGATCGACTTTTTAGATAAGAATCTCTAACCAGAAAGCCCTTTCTCCTCAACGAAAGGGCTTTTTTATGTTGTTTTAATACAAAAATAAAAGATGATATTGCTGCATATCTGAAAACAAAAACTCAAATCATCGAAAAAACAACGCAACAAAATGCAAGAAAAATCGTACGGTACAAAATAAAAAATGTACCTTTGAACAAAGAAAGAATAGGTGAACAACATAGTAATAATCAACAATAAATCAACAAAATAAAAGTTCTTTTCTATTTTCGGATATCACATTCGGAAAAGAGAAAAAGAGAAATTATTCACTAAATCAACTTGATATTTTTATGAAGAAACACAATTTCAACGCCGGACCATCTATTTTGCCGCAAAGCACCATTGAAAATACGGCGAAAGCCATTCTTGATTTTGACGGTATCGGACTTTCCATCATGGAAATCAGTCACCGTTCCAAAGAGTTTCAAGCTGTCATGGACGAAGCTGTCGCTTTGTTCAAAGAGCTTCTCTCCATTCCCGAAGGTTATTCCGTCCTATTCTTGGGAAGTGGTGCCAGCATGCAATTCGCTATGGTACCATTCAACCTCTTAGAAAAAAAAGCAGCTTATCTGAACACCGGTACGTGGGCTTCAAAAGCTTTGAAAGAGGCTAAACTCTTTGGCGAAGTGGTTGAAGTAGCTTCTTCAAAAGAGGCCAATTTCAATTATATCCCGAAGCAGTACACCATTCCTGCCGACGCTGACTATTTTCACATCACGACCAACAACACCATCTTTGGAACAGAATTGCATACCGATCTCGATTCTCCTGTTCCATTGGTTGCTGACATGTCGTCCGATATCTTTTCACGCGTAATTGATGTTTCTAAATACACGCTCATTTACGGAGGCGCACAGAAAAATCTTGCACCTGCAGGACTTGCCTTTGTCATTGTGAAAGACGCCGCTTTAGGCAAAGTTTCACGTCCAATCCCCACCATGCTCGACTACCGCGTCCACGCTAAAGAAGGTTCCATGTTTAACACACCACCTGTCGTGCCCATCTATGCTGCCTTACAGACCCTGAAGTGGATGAAAGAACTGGGAGGTATCCCTGCATTGGAAAAAATCAACAAGGAAAAGGCAGCGTTGTTGTATAACGAAATTGATCGCAACAAACTTTTCAAAGGAACAGCAGCAGTAGAAGATCGTTCTTTAATGAATATTTGCTTCGTCATGAACAACGAATACAAAGAACTGGAAGACGAGTTTGGTAAATTTGCTGCTTCAAAAGGAATGATTGGTATCAAAGGTCACCGTTCCGTCGGCGGATTCCGCGCTTCCACGTATAATGCAATGCCAAAAGAAAGCATTCAGGCACTTGTTGATGTGATGAAAGAATTTGAGAAGATGCATTAATACTACTTCGTATTTTACTTCCTTGTAACCATGGCTTCAAGTAACACCATGATAGCAAGGAAGTAAAACCACGTAGTATATCTGTCACGATAAACTGACTTTTACACAAAAATCACCTACAAAAAAAGTGGCATGTGAGTTTTTCGATCTCAAACCATAAATTATTTACAGATGAAAATTCTTGTAGCAACCGAAAAACCGTTTGCAAAAGCTGCAACGGACGGCATCAAAAAAATTACAGATAAAGCCGGCTATGAATTGGTTTTATTAGAGAAATACACCGATGTAAACGAGCTTTACACAGCTGTGGCTGATGTCGATGCATTGATTGTGCGTTCAGACAAAGTTACACAGGAAGTGATCGATGCAGCTAAAAAACTGAAGATTGTTGTTCGCGCAGGTGCCGGATACGATAATCTCGATCTGAAAGCATGTTCTGCACGGGGGATAGTCGCTATGAACACTCCCGGGCAAAACTCCAATGCTGTGGCCGAATTAGCTCTCGGAATGATGGTTTTCATGGCACGCAACAGCTTTCAACCCGGTACAGGCACCGAATTGAAAGGAAAGAAAGTCGGTATCCATGCCTATGGTAATGTGGGCAAATTAGTCGCTCACCTGGCCAAAAGCTTCGGCATGGAAGTCTTTGCCTTCGATCCTTTTGTTCCTGCTGCCGAAATAGAGAAAGAAGGTATTCACGTAGCGTCTTCCATCGAAGAACTTTACAACACTTGCCACTACGTTTCATTACACATACCGGCTACCCCCGAAACTAAACAGTCTATTAATTACAACCTACTGACAAAAATGCCCAAAGGTGGCTGCTTAGTCAACACGGCTCGTAAGGAAGTGATTCACGAAACTGAATTGATGAAAGCTCTCGACGAACGTACGGATTTGAAATACATCACCGACATTCTACCCGACAATCATGCAGAAATGGTTAGTAAATATGGCACTCGCTATTTCTCCACAGCTAAAAAAATGGGCGCCGAAACTGCCGAAGCCAATATCAATGCAGGGTTAGCTGCCGCCAATCAGATCGTTGATTTCTTAACCAATGGGGTAACAAAATTTCAAGTCAATAAGTAAGAAGTTGCTGAAGATAAGAAAACAGAAACAACAAACTTTATGAAACGAATTATTTCAACTCCTAACGCACCCGCTGCTATTGGTCCTTACAGTCAGGCAGTGGAAGTCAACAACACGCTCTACCTGTCAGGGCAAATACCCATTGATCCGTCCACAGGAACGATTGTGGAAGGTGGTATTATTGAACAGACACACCAGGTTCTTCGCAACATTCAGGCCATTCTTGATGCAGCTGGCTATGCTGTTTCCGATGTGGCGAAGTCGACGGTTTATCTTGCCGATATGCAATACTTCGCCGAAGTCAATACAATCTACAAAACCTTTTATACTATTGATTTTCCGGCACGTTCCGCCTTTGCTGTCAAAGGACTTCCTTTAGGTGCTTTGGTGGAAATTGAAACCATTGCCGTTAAATAAGTGTATTAAACAAGCAAGTAAGCCAACTGAGTTGGTGGGGGGATCACTCCCCCGCCCTCTCATACTACTATGCATACTCTCACACACGACAGTTTCTTTTACTTGTTTAACCTGAGGTAATTTAGCGTGAGATTGTACAATCCTATTTCGTCAAACCACTTATTGCTATATATCTGATGCTCTTGCGGACAACCCGATTTGCGTTAATGTCTCTTACCTAATAGAGCTAAAATCCAACTTTGCCACGTATCAACACCTCTGTTTACTTTGCTTTAGCCGGTGCAGCAGAATTTTCTCCAAATCTGAGAACCAAGGTATGTTAATAGATTTTCATATCGGACATGACGAAAATAGTTCAACCATCCGTGCATTACGGGTATAAATTCTGCAATTACTTGTTTTCACCCCTCTGTTTCGCTTGGTGATGCTGCGTACTTTCTCCTTAAAGCGTTTTCTACACTTTTCATGGCTATGCATAGATTACCATCTTTTTGAATGGTCTACTCTAAG
>JAJZHJ010000054.1 GCA_021804525.1 Bacteroidota bacterium
AAAGGCGAGCTTAGCCTTCAATGTTTCTTTCAGTTGAATATATGTATTTCCAAGCCAGAAGAAGCCGTTTTGTCCTAAGCTATCCGATACAGCTGCGACTTTCGACAATGGTGTAATGCCATCGGTGAAACGATCGGTTTTATAACAGGATATACCCCACATATATAGAGAATTACGAGGAAGAAAAGCATCCATGGAATTTGCCTTCGAAAATCGGATAACTGCTTGATTATAATTTTGTTCCCGATAGTCGCTTTCTCCTAGCAGACGATAAACTTCGTTGTTTTTTGGATTATTTGGTTGTGACTTGAGGATGAAATTGCCATAGCTTTTCACTTTCGCATAGTCGTGTTGTTTGGCATAAATTTGAATGATGTAATAAGGTGCCAACGAGGAGAATTCAGGTAACTGATCTATTTTTTGAAAATAGGGAAGCGCGGCTTCATAATTATCTAAAGCATATTCACAATATCCATAATAATAAGTAGAAACTGCATCATATTTTTCGCTACCTAAGAGTGGTTTGAATGCAATAAGGGCATCCGAAAAACGATTGACAGCCATGTTGGAATACCCTATAGCAAAATGACATAAAAGACCTTCAGATAGATTTAACTGATTGATTGTTGCTTTTCCTAATTCATTTATGGCTCCGGCATATTGTTTTGCTTCAAAACTGAGAATACCAGACATGTAATGCAGATGAGCCTGTTGAGGCGAACTTGGATAAGAACTGAGGTGTTGTTCTATCAATTCCTTTGCATTAGGCTGTCTCAATTCAAAAGCACACGCTGCAATAAAATAGGAAGCCTCTTCACTCCTTACTTTGTCAAGTGGATCGGCTTTTTGTAAAAAGATTTCCATTTGATGCTGTGCCGCGCTATATTGCTTTTGAAGAAAAAGCGCAGTACCTTCTTGAAAGGCATGTGAAGGTTGAGTAAATGTGTATGACTCTTGTGCATGAGTGCTTATTACTAAAAACAGAAAAGTCGCACCAAGCAAAATCAAATTCTTCATGGGAGGGAGTTTAATTGAAGCAAAAATAGGCAATTTTGCCTGATTGTGATGATTAGTACGGTGTTAAACTATGTCAACCATTAGGTATTGTGCACTTGAAACCTCATTTAGTCATAGCTTTATCCCTTCTGAGAGATGGTTTAAAATAAAGAAGCCACCTGATTGAGATGGCTTCTTTAAGTTGTTGAATGAGCTTATTTTCGAATGTTAAGCTCTTTGATAATGTGGCGATATCGTTCAATATCTTTGGCTTTTAAGTAGTCGAGCAATCGACGACGTTTACCTACCAGCATGACCAATGCTCTTTCTGTGCTATAATCTTTCGCGTTTAACTTGAGGTGCTCAGTTAACGAGCTAATACGGTATGAAAATAATGCTATCTGAGATTCTGCTGACCCAGTATCAGTATTCGACTTCCCGTACTTGCCGAAGATTTCTTCTTTCTTTTCTGCAGTTAAATACATTACGAATAAAATTTGGATATAAATTAATGGTTGCAAAGGTAGTACATACTTTTCAAACGAGCAAGTATCCGCACTCTTTTTCTGTGTCGATGCGTTTTGTCGATGAAAATTCGTTTGTTGAAAAGCGATTTCCTCTGTTTTTTGTACTTTTGTCAATCTGTATAAACAGCCTTCAATAAAAATTGGAAAGCTTGATTATAAAACAATTGAATTCAAATCACTAAAAACATGATCATAAACGAAAGAGAAAGCCGTTCTACACGTATCCTCGAAATTGCACAATTAATCATGACGGCGGCGCGGACAGCTCCTAAGGGAAAGGGAATAGATGTGATTGAAATTATCACGGTTGTTGGCGAAGACATTCAAAAATTGTCAGAAGTAACGTATGCCAAAGGAGAAGAAACAGGCTTGAAGTTCTTGTTTCGTGATGCTGAAAATATTCTTCATGCTGATGCTGTCATTCTCATCGGCACTCGAACCCATGTGCAAGGTCTCAATTGTGGGTATTGCGGGGTTGCTTCGTGCAACGAAAAATTGCAGAATGTAACCATACCTTGTGCCATAAATATGATCGATCTGGGCATTGCTATTGGGTCTGCGGTGGCTACTGCTGCTGATTTGCGCGTCGATTCGAGAGTGATGTTTTCTGTGGGGTTTGCAGTAAAAGCACTGAGTATTATGACTGAGTGTCATTCTATTTATGCCATACCAATCAGTGTGTCATCGAAAAATCCATTTTTCGATCGTCGTCCGCGTGATCAAAGAAAATCTGACTAAGATAGCCTGATTAAAGCTGCTTGAGTTGATGAATCGTTTCCTCAGGATTTGCTGATGCAAAAACAAAGTTACCCGCTACTAACACGTCGGCTCCGTGCGCAATGAGTTTTGCGCCTGTTTCTAAGTTGACCCCACCATCTACTTCAATAAGAGTAGATGTTTTTTTCTTCAAAATCAACTCTTTCAGTTCGGAAACTTTACGGTAACTATGTTCAATGAACGCTTGTCCGCCAAAGCCCGGATTGACACTCATGATTAGCACGGTGTCTAATTCTGCGATAATGTCTTGGAGTAAAAATATCGGAGTATGAGGGTTAAGCGCCACGCCAGCTTTCATTCCTTCCTGACGAATGGATTGGATGGTTCGATGCAAATGTGTACTTGCTTCGTAATGTACGGTAAGCCGATTAATGCCCAACTTTTGAAAGCGCGTGATGTAGTCGTCGGCATGAACAATCATCAAATGAGCATCCATTGGTTTTTTGCACAACGTTTTAACAGCTTCAATGACTGGAAACCCAAATGAAATATTGGGAACAAACACACCATCCATGATGTCGAAATGGAACCAATCAGCCTCGCTACGATTGATCATTTCAATATCACGTTGCAAGTTGGCAAAATTTGCCGCCAACAAGGAAGGGGCAATCAGAGTGGGCATGTTCAATCGGTTTAAATGGTTAATTTTGAATCTTCTAGGAATTTAAAAACATTTGAACCCTATAATTTCGCGTACTTCACGAATTGTTTTTGCTGCACTTATATGCGCTTTCTCACGACCCATTTCAGCTACTTGATGGAGATACGCATCATTGGCTTTGATTTCGTTGATCTTTTCACGTAGCGGAGTGGTGAATCGAATCATGTCTTCCGCTAACTGTTTTTTCAAGTCTCCATAACGAATTTGGCAAGTGGCATATTTCTCATCAAAATAACTTATTGTAGAAGGATCTGAAACTGCTTTCATCAGACTAAACAAGTTTTCAATTACTTCAGATTTCGTTTGATTCATTTCAGTTGGACCTGTATCAGTAACAGCCCGCATGACTTTCTTCCGAATCAGTTCGGGTTCATCAGCCAAGAAAATAGCATTGCCTTCACCTTCTGATTTTCCCATTTTGCCGCTACCATTTAGACCAGGTATTTTGAGTAATTCTTCACCAAAATTAAAAGCCTGCGGTTCTGGGAAATAATCAGTTTGGTACATACGGTTGAAACGGTTTCCAAACGTGCGGGTCATCTCGAGATGTTGTTCTTGGTCTTTACCTACAGGTACTTTCGATGCTCTATGAATTAGGATGTCGGCTGCCATCAACGTAGGATATGTTAGCAATCCTGCATTCACGTTGTCGGGTTGTTTTCTGATTTTTTCTTTGAACGATGTGCAACGTTCTAACTCGCCAACATAAGCGTTCATGTTGAAGAAAAGGTACAATTCGATGGTTTCGGGCAAATCACTTTGCACATATAAAGCTGACTTCTCGGGATCTAATCCTGCGGCTAAATACTCTGCTAATATTTGCTTCACATTACCATGTAAATCATGCGGAGTAGGATGTGTGGTCAATGAGTGATAATCGGCTATAAAAAAATAACATTGATGCTCATTTTGCATCTTAATAAAGTTGCGCAAAGCGCCAAAATAGTTTCCGATGTGTAAATTTCCTGTTGGGCGAATGCCGCTAACAACTATTTCCATGTTGTATGTCGTTTTTTAGAGATACAAAGGTACGATTTAAACCGTTACCTCGCATCAAAGTGCCATTGTTCAATCGATTTCTTTCAAATAGAAACATAAAAAACCGATGATTTCAAACAAGTTATGTTGTTATCATCGGTTTTGGGTATGATATGTTATTCGTTCAATAATTAGAAAAATGGTGCTACTATCATCATAAATGACATGGCAACCAAGATGACAACGGTGATCCAGCCAATGATATTCACAATGGGTTTGTTTGTGTACACTCCCATGAGTTTTTTCTTGTTGACTAAAAGCATCATGCTCACCAAGACAACCGGCAACAAGACGGCATTAATGACCTGTGACCAAAGTGAGATTCCAATTAACGGTGCATTGGGAATTAGGATGATACCAGCGGAAAGTATGATAATGCTGGTATAAAGCACATAAAATTCAGGGGCTTCATTCCATTTTTTATCGATACCTGCTTCAAATCCAAATGCTTCGGAAACATAAAAGGCCGTTGCCAATGGTAAAATGACAGCAGAAAAAATCGATGCGACGAAGAGTCCGAATGCGAACACTTGGGATGCAAATTCTCCGGCAAGTGGTTTGAGTGCCAAGGCGGCATCTTTTGCTTCGTTAATCACGATGTGGTTTGTGTGTAACGTTGATGCACATGCAATTATGATGAAAAAGGCTACTGTAATAGTCGCTACACACCCAATAACAATGTCGAGTAGTACATAATTGTATTGCGAAATTTTAAGTCTTTTTTCAATAACCGACGATTGCATGTAAAATTGCATCCAAGGAGCAATGGTGGTTCCCACGATCCCCAGTACCATGGTAAGCGTTGTGTCGTCCATTCCCATGCGAGGCCGAACGATTGAATGACCAATTTCGCTCCATTGCGGATTTCCCATCAATGCGGAAATAATATACACTAATAATGATGCACTGAAAATCAAGAAAATGCGTTCAGCGATGGTATAATTTCCTTTCACGACCAAAATCCAAACGATGAAAGCCACTAAAGGAACTGAAATGTACTTACTTACATTAAACACTTCTAAACTACCGGCAACGCCTGCAAATTCCGTGGTGGTATTCCCAATGTCAGCAAGAAGTAACCCCATAAAAATAAAGAATGTGACTTTTACGCCGGCGTTTTCACGTATAAGCGTTGCTAAGCCTTTTCCTGTGACAATACCCATACGGGCATTCATTTCTTGTACTACTAAAAGAACGATAAACGACGGTATCAGTGTCCAAAGAAGTTGGTAGCCATACATGGCTCCGGCGACCGAATAGGTGGTGATACCTCCTGCATCATTATCTACGCTGCCTGTGATGATGCCGGGTCCTAAGATAGCGAGGAAAATTGCTATGCTACTGAAAATTGTTTTCCGATTTGTTTTCTTCCATACCATAAATGCTCCTCCTTTATTACATGGTTCTACGTTTGCCTAATAAATCGTCAACGACATCATCAACTACCACCATGCCTTCCAGCTCTTCATTTCCATTGGTGACAGGAACAGCCAATAGGTTGTACTTGGAAATGATTTCTGAGAGTGAATCAAGTCGATCATAATCATTCACTTGATTGGTATTTAAATTCATGATTTCGGTTAATGATGTATCCGGCGACTCAATCAACAAGTCCCGCATGGTAAAAGTACCTGACAATCGGTTATGCTCATCCACAACAAAAAGTGTGTAAAGTGACTCCATCTCCGGTTGTTCTGTCTTTATGAATTCAACAACATCAGCAACAGTTTGTGTCTCTTGAAAAGTTAATATGTTGGTTGTCATTAAGCTTCCTACAGTAGAATCAGGATATTCGAGCAAGTCTCTGACTTCTTCCGATGCCTCAGACTCCATTTCTTCAAGCAGTTGTTGCGCTTTCTCATCTTCTAAGTTATCCATCAAATCGGCTGCTTCGTTAGCCGGCATTTTTTCAAGTACATCAGCCGCTTTTTCAATGGAAAGACTTTCAATAATATGAACTTGCTCTTTGGCTTCAAGTTCTTCGAGCACATCAGCAGCGGTCTCTTCGTCTAATGACGAGAAAACGGAAGTTTTTGAGTCTTTTCCCAAATCTTCTATGATATCCGCTAAGTCAGACGGATGAAGGGTGTTGAGCTTGGTAAATGGCGTGTTGAGCTTGATGTTTAGCGTGGCAAAATCGATGGCTTCCACGTCGTCCCACAGAATAAATTTGGAAGGTGTTTTTCCACCGAAAAGTTGCAGGATTGTTTTTATAAGCGGGTGAATACCAATACGTCGCAGCAATCCTTCGAGGCCAACATCAACAGCCACGACAAAAGCGCCTGATGAGAGCGCCACCATCCGTACATCGTTCACACGTACCAATTTTCTACCATTAATATCGACAATCTGTTTATCGAGAATGGTTTCTTTCAGCAAGAAGGTACTACTTAGTGTGTCAGGCGACACTTCGATCATTCCCTGACATTGAACTTTGTAATGCGTGTTGAACTTGACAATTTGCACATTAGTCAACGTGACATTCAAGTGCCTTTTCTGTTGCTTAATGTAAAAACCAATAATTTTTGGCCGTTGAGCCTTATCGATTTCGGTGTTGTTCATTGGGAGCTGAACATAAACATCCAGAATGATACCCAACACGTTTTCGCGAGCATCAAACAGTTTGCATCCAATGAGTCTGCTTAAATAAAAAGTAGTGAGAGAAGTCATATGAGCCTCCTTCTTTTAGTGGTTTAGAAGGAAGCGAATGCGATGCGGCTCCCTTGCTAAACGCAAGTTAATACTAAGTTGTTCGCCGGGCCATCGTCCATGAGGAATATCATTTTAAAATTTCGCTGCAAAGGTAGCACTATTTTTTTATTGATTATTGCACATCTGAAAAAAAAGAGAACCAGATGATTATGAAAACCTTTATGTTTATAATCATTTCATTATTTGTTGTTTATATATCATCTTTCAGTTGCGTTCTCTCCTATCATCCTTTAGAAAAGAAAGATCAAACCCCTGATGTTGCAAATATTCCTCCAAATGATAGTCTAATGCCATACGGTGATAGTCGAGAATATGAGTTCCCCAGTCATGGTGCGTTTTGTCGCCGGAACGCACCTCGTTGTATTGAGACACTTCGTCGTTATAAGCCAAAAGCTCCTCATTTATCTGATCGGTGCAATAATGGTTATGGTGAATGACTAAAGATAGCGGTTGTTTAGGTTTTAAATCCGGATGTTCTGCCGGATAGCCCATGGATAGCCCACAGACGACGGCAACGCCCTGAGGAAGTTGAAGAAGTTCTGCTAATTGTGCCGGAGCTGCGGTACGTGTATACCCAATGCAACAGCTTCCTAATCCCAACGATTCCGCAGCTATAACAGCATTTTGCATGGCTAAAGAGGCATCAATCACTCCTACCAACAATCCATCCATGGTGTCTTGAAATCGAGGAAAATCAATACCTTTGGCATCGGCAAATTGCTTTAGCTTGTTGAAATCAGCACAAAACACTAAGAATATGGCACAAGTCTTGATCTGTTTTTGGCCAGTGATAGCATAGATTTGCTCCTTGATCGTTTGATCACTGATAGCGATAACGGAAAATTGCTGTCCGTTGTAGCTGGTTGGAGTATTTTGAATGGCGCGATAAATTAAATCTAATTTTTCGGGTTCAATGGCTCTTCGTTCATAACGTCGCACCGAAGTACGGGAAAGAAATATTTCTTCGATACTCTTCATGTAATCTGAGTTAGTGAAGTATTAAATAAAAAAACCTTGCTCTCCAAGCGCATGGTTGCAAAGGAAAGAGCAAGGAATATTGAATTGATGATGAAGA
>JAJZHJ010000055.1 GCA_021804525.1 Bacteroidota bacterium
GCATAACAAGCCGGCATACTAACTGGAACATATATTTGATTACAAACTACAGCATTTCGGATAAAATTATGTTGCAAAGCCATCCAGTTACAAACAGAATGATTACTTTTGTTGAAACACCCTAATAAAACACATAAACTATGGAAAATCAAGAAAATCAGATTAATATTGAATTAACTGACGAAATCGCCGAAGGCATCTATTCCAATTTAGCCATCATATCGCATTCTTCATCGGAGTTTGTAGTCGATTTTGTACGTATCATGCCTGGAACACCCAAAGCTCATGTCAAATCGCGCATTATTCTCACACCCGAACATGCCAAACGCCTATTAATGGCTTTGCAAGATAATATTGCCAAGTATGAATCGAATTTCGGGAAGATAAAAATGCCCGATGGCGCACCTAATCCACTAATGCCGCTTACTTTTAACGGAGGCGAAGCATAATCAGGTCAAAAAAATAAAGGACAGAATGAAGTAAAGTGCTGTAGCAACAATAACACCACGGCAGGCTTTCCAATATTCAGCATTATAGAAAAGAAATAATGCGCCTAAGTCGGGGACAATACTCACCAAAATGAGTTTGCCGAACAATGGCAGCCTCCATTGTATTGTCAGTCGTAATGCTTCCCACATGGACGTATCACCTTTGTAAGCAGTATGAAAAAAGATCAGGCCAAAGACTAAAGGCATAATCATTGACAGTACGAAGCCGACCCAAAACTGATCCATTTGTTTGGTCCATTTCATGAAATTCACGGTTTAATGAAATAATGACAAAGTTACGGCAGAAAATTGTAATTAGAATTGCCACGTTTTCAAAGCATCAATGGCATCATAGGCAGTCAAATCAATTTTGGTTGGCACAATGGCGATAAAATCATTATCCAAAGCCCATTCGTCGGTATCCATCGCATGAGGTTCATCATTGGAAAAATTACCCGTCAACCAAAAATAGGGAAATCCATGCGGATCGACATGTCTCACAAACTCTTCCGTCCATCGTCCATTTGCCTGACGACATATTTTCACGCCTTGTGGTGAAGTATCCGGCATATTCACATTCAAACAAACACCTTCGGGCAAACCATGCTCAAGTACATTCTCGGCAATGCGACGCACAAAAGGGAGCACATGCGAAAAATCAGCATCAGGAAGATGGTTGCATAACGAAAAGCCAATGGAAGGAACTTCGTTAATGCACCCTTCAATGGCGGCACCCATTGTTCCCGAATAAACCACACTGATAGAAGAATTAGTGCCATGATTAATGCCCGTGACCAAAAGATTGGGAGCCTTGTCAGGAAACAAAATATGAAGCCCCAGCTTCACACAATCAACCGGTGTACCGGAACATCGGTATCTTTTCAACCCTTCTTCTTCGCTGATTTTATGTAAACGTGTAGGAACATTCACCGTGATGGCGCTCGACATCCCAGAACGTGGTCCGTCGGGAGCCACAACAACAATATCGCCAAGCGGGCGCATTGTAACTATTAATTCCTGAAGGCCTTTCGCCATCAATCCGTCGTCGTTTGTTATTAATATAGATGGTCTCATAATGTAAGTGACTAAAGTAAGCTAATCCAATGTTTCGCCCATTCGATTCGACTGTAGAATCATTTTATCATATTCTTTTGGAGACAAATCCATAAAGAAATAATTGATAGGATTTACAGGGGTTCCCTTATAATGAACTTCATAATGCAAATGATAGCCTGTGGCTTTCCCGCTTTCGCCCACAGCGCCAATCACATCACCACGCCTGACCTTGACGCCTTTTCGTTCCTTAGTATTATCTAAATGAGCATAAACCGACTCATATCCAAATCCATGATCGATAATAACCGTATTTCCCAACCCTTGATCCCAACCAACAAACGTAATTACGCCATCTCCTGTTGCAAACACTTTCGTATCTTGTGGAGCACTGAAATCCATGCCCGCATGAAAACGTGCTGTTTTATACACCGGATCGATACGAACTCCAAAACCTGAAGTGATGAGTCTTAAATCTTTGTTTAATACCGGTTGAATGGCAGGAATGCACCGTAACATTTTCTCTTTTTGCATAGCCAATTGCCCCAACTCATCAAATGATTTTGACTGAACATACAACTCTTTGGCGATTATATCGGTTTGTTCGGTCATTTCTACCGCCAATTGAGAATTCGTGGAGCGTAGTAGCGATTCATAACGTGCAGGGCTTAAACTTCCTTTTCGCACCGAAGTTGGTAAACTATCGGTATGCAGAAGTACGCGATACATATTATTATCACGCGACTGAATATCGGAAAGAACACCCTGATAAGCATCCAAACGATTTTGCAATACATTATACTGAGCTTGTAAGGCTATATTTTCGTTGCGCAACGAACGTTCACTCGGAGTATTAAACGTAAAAACGAAAATGGCAAAGAAGAGTAACCCTGTCAGAATTCCTGCAATCGAATGGCTGCCAATTTGCACCAAAAGACGCCGGTAAGAAAAAGGCTGTGGTTCGTATTTAGCAGTCTCAGGGTTATAAGTGTAATGAATCTTACGTTTAAACAATCGTTTTCTCATCTTTCGTTATCTTCGAGTCATTCTGCGCACTATGATTCCTGACAAACTTCGTACAAAAATAGCTTTTTATCGGTGCTCATTTTTGCTATTTTAGAAATATTACTGTTTGAAACCCGATTCGTAGTTTCTAAATGATACAATGAGTTGATTTAGCCAAGTAAAATTTCTAACTTTGCAGCTTGAAAACCCCTCACATAAACCCATGATTCTCTTCTTCAAAAAGGATGATACTCATCCACTTTATGCCGTAGATGCATCTCATCCGCTCGATTCGGAAGCCATTCATAAATTAGTGTGGCTATTCGACAACGCCACCTTAGTTGATAAACAAGAAATCGTTGGCCATTTCATTGGGCCACGCCGGGAAATGATCACTCCATGGAGTACCAATGCCGTCGAAATTACTCAAAACATGGGAATTGACGGCATTTTTCGTATAGAAGAATTCTTGTTTGCCACCGCAACCACATCGCATGATCCGATGTTACAACGTGTTTATGACAAACTCGATCAAAATCTCTTTACCATTCAAAAAAGTCCTGATCAGATCCGTTTTATTGATGATATTGAAGCCTACAACCAAAGCGAAGGATTAGCGCTTAATGCAGATGAAATAGCCTATCTCAATGCCATAAGCCAAAAGATCGGTAGAGAGCTTACCGATAGTGAAGTATTTGGCTTCTCGCAAGTCAATTCGGAACATTGTCGGCATAAAATCTTCAACGGTCAATTCATCATTGATGGTGAAGCAAAAGAAGCGTCGCTGTTTCAATTGATCAAGAAAACAGCAAAGGTTAATCCCAATCAATTGGTATCAGCTTACCATGACAATGTAGCATTCAATGCCGGCCCGCGTATCGAACAATTTGCTCCGGCCTCTGATGATAAACCTGATTTCTTTGAAGTAAAATCGTTCGATTCGGTCATTTCATTAAAAGCCGAAACGCACAACTTCCCCACAACAGTTGAACCATTCAACGGAGCAGCAACTGGCACCGGAGGAGAAATACGTGATCGGCTTGGTGGTGGCAAAGCCAGTCTTCCATTAGCCGGTACAGCCGTTTATATGACCGGCTATCCCCGCAACGATGCTTCGCGCTCATGGGAAAAAGCTATCCCGGCTCGTAAATGGCTCTATCAAACGCCTGAACAAATTCTTATCAAAGCATCAAATGGTGCCAGTGATTTTGGCAATAAGTTTGGTCAACCGTTGATATGTGGTTCCGTGCTTACTTTTGAACATGCAGAAAACAACAAAACTTTCGGCTATGACAAAGTGATCATGTTGGCAGGAGGCGTTGGTTTTGCCAAAAAACAGGACAGTTTGAAAGAAACGCCCAAAGTGGGACAAAAAGTGATCGTTATGGGTGGCGATAACTACCGTATCGGAATGGGAGGTGGCGCTGTGTCGTCGGTCAACACCGGTCAATACAAGAATTCTATTGAACTCAATGCCGTGCAACGTGCAAACCCCGAGATGCAGAAACGCGTTGCTAACGTTATTCGTGCATTAGCCGAAATGGATAACAATCCGGTTGTTTCTATTCACGATCACGGAGCAGGTGGCCATCTCAACTGCCTTTCGGAATTGATTGAAACCACCGGTGGCAAAATTGAGATGAATGAATTGCCTGTCGGTGATCCTACCTTATCTGCCAAAGAAATTATCGGTAACGAAAGTCAGGAACGCATGGGGCTTTTAGTGGATGAAAAAGCGATTGTACAACTTCGTAAAATTGCCGAACGAGAACGTGCCCCGCTCTATGTGGTTGGCGAAACCACCGGTGATATGCGATTTGTCTTTGAACAAAAAGACGGACAATGCCCCATTGATCTACGTCTCGACGATATGTTCGGCAAACCGCCACGCACAGTGATTATGGATACTACCGTCGAAGAAACCTATGCAGATGTTGAACCAAAACAATCGCTTATTCGGCAATACATCGAAAACATACTACAACTCGAGAGTGTTGGATGCAAAGATTGGTTGACAAACAAAGTTGACCGTTCAGTAACCGGTAAAGTAGCCAAACAACAAACAGTCGGCGAGATTCAACTTCCTTTAAATGATCTTGGTGCAGTAGCATTAGACTACCGTGGAAAATCAGGAATCGCCACCTCCATTGGTCATGCACCGGCAGCTTCTTTGATCAGTTCCGAAGCAGGTTCTATCCTGTCAATCGCCGAAGCACTTACGAACATCGTTTGGGCACCACTTACCGACGGATTAAACAGCGTTTCATTAAGCGCCAATTGGATGTGGCCATGCAAAAACCCGGGTGAAGATGCACGCCTTTACAAGGCTGTGGAGGCTTGCAGCCAATTTGCCTGTGATCTTGGCATCAACATTCCGACCGGAAAAGACAGCCTTTCGATGACACAAAATTATGACGATCAAAAAGTATTGGCGCCAGGTACTGTCATCATTTCAGCAGCAGCTGAAGTCACTGATGTACGCAAAATTGTTTCTCCTGTTTTGGTCAACGACACCAATACGACACTTTATTACATTGATTTTTCAAATAGTCCGTTGCAATTGGGCGGTTCCGCTTTGGCACAAACACTTAATCGCATTGGTGACAAAGCTCCTTCAGTTTCCGATGCCGGCTATTTTCGGCGTGCTTTCACGGCTGTACAAACATTAATCAATCAGGAATTGATTCTGGCAGGTCATGATATTTCTGACGGAGGGTTATTGACAACGCTGCTTGAAATGTGTTTTGCCAACGTAAAAGGAGGTTTATCCATCGACCTTAATCAAGCAAAATTGATATTGAATCAAAATTCAGACGATCTTATCAAGTTGCTATTTGCTCAAAACCCCGCTGTGGTGATTCAGGTAAAAGATACACAAGCAGTTGAAAATATATTGAAAGAACTGGGCGTTCGTTTTGTGCCTCTTGGGAAACCCGTTTCGGAACGATTCATCAACGTTCAGTTGGATAAAGCAAACGATTCATTTGATATCGACCGTTTACGCGACACATGGTATAAACCCTCCTATCTGCTCGATCGCAAACAAAGCGGCGAACAGTTGGCTTTGCAACGCTATCAAAATTACAGGCAACAACCACTGTCGTTTCATTTCAATGAAGAATTTACAGGTCGTTTCGATCAGTTTTCCCTGAGTCACGACCGTAAACCATCAGGTATTCGGGCTGCCATCATGCGAGAAAAAGGAACCAACGGAGAACGTGAAATGGCTTATGCCCTTTATTTGGCCGGTTTCGATGTGAAAGATGTTCATGCTACCGACCTGGCTTCAGGGCGCGAAACATTGGACGATGTGCAGTTCGTGGTTTTCTGCGGCGGTTTTTCCAATTCCGATGTACTTGGTTCAGCCAAAGGTTGGGCAGGAGGATTGCTCTTCAACCCGCAGGCAAAAAGCACGCTCGATCGGTTTTATGCACGTCCCGACACATTAAGTCTGGGAATATGCAACGGATGTCAATTGATGGTGGAGATGAACTTGGTTTATCCGAATCATGCCAAACGCCCTAAAATGAATCATAACGACTCGCATAAATTTGAGTCGGGATTCGTCGGAGTGACCATTCCACAAAATGATTCGGTGCTTTTCAATTCTCTATCGGGAAGTCAGTTGGGACTCTGGATAGCGCACGGCGAAGGGAAATTCGAGTTTCCTTATTCAGAAGACAAATACAACATTGTAGCCAAATACAGCTATTCCAGCTATCCAGCCAATCCCAACGGTTCTGATTACGATGCAGCAGCTGTTTGTTCGGAAGATGGGCGCCACTTAGCCATGATGCCTCACTTGGAACGGGCTATTTTCCCGTGGCAATGGGCACATTACCCAGCAGAACGACGTGCCAACGATGAAGTGACTCCCTGGATTGAAGCCTTTGTTAATGGTCGTAAATGGTTGGAAAATTACAAATGAACTCTTCTTTAAAATCAACTGATCAGATGACCTGGAGTCCTCCGATCAGTTGATTTATTAAAATTCAATATCATAAAGACCTGCACCGTCTTTTTCAAACCACTCCAGACTCATGTCTGTCATTGGATGACTTCTCAAACGTTCCAAGACTTCAAAGCTGATGGTTGCTGCATGGCTACCTACCATGCTGACCCGATGTACCTGGTCAACGGTTTTGAAACTGGCTGCCAGTACTTTTGTGTTTAATTTGAAGCATTGAATATTTTCTACAATGTGCTTCACAACTTCGATGCCGTGTGATGAAATATTATCCAACCGGTTTACGTAAGGTGCAACCCAATCGGCTCCGGCTCTGGCAGCCACAAGCGCTTGTTGCTGTGTGAAAATGGCTGTAGCGGTTACATTGATACCGGCGTTTTTCAACATGGGAATGGCTCGATAGCCTTCTTTCGACACCGGAATTTTAGCATAATAATTATCGCCCAGACTAAACTTCGACTTATAGGCTTTGGCTTCTCGCAACATATCCTCCGCCTTGTTGCTGATCATTTGCACATGGATCATTTTGTCGCCGACAAGTTCGATGATTTGCGGCAGGATTTGTGACAACGGTTTCTGTTCGGCTGCAATGATGGTAGGATTTGTAGTTACCCCTTCGATCGGAAAATAAGAAAACAGCTCTTTGAGTTCGTCAATGTTGGCTGTATCAGCTAAATAAATCATATTCGATGGATTTTGTTTATTGACTGCAAAATAACGCAATAGCTCCAACACGGCAGCATCTCTAAATGTAAAAAAGCAAAAATTGTGCAAAAGGAAGAGCATAGTCAAAAAGCAACGCACTGTTTTCAGAGCACTTTGGATTGTGGTTGTTCATTAATCGAAGAGCAAATCCGAAAGTATTACTGCAACTGAATATTTCAGTAGTTCATAACTTCTCTTGATAAACAGGCTATGATTTATGTAAAGGATATTGGGTATTGCTTTTGCTGAGGTTCTATGTCACAACTTTATTTTAGCGGTCTATGAACAAAAGAGAAAAACAGGTTCGTCATCTGGCACCTTATTGGAGACAGTATCGCGCATGCTAATTCTCTTCTGTATTTTAGAATACCTTGAGTCATAGTTTTGTGTGTAATCCGTTTTACCTAAGTGGTTTATCGGCTTGCTATTAGATTTCAAAGAGAGACAAGCAGTTCAGCAATAGCTACGATTTAACATTTAGAGTATTCTGAATTGGGATTTTTTATAAGAACAAGATTGAACAGGAAAGGGGAAATAGCCATAATGACAG
>JAJZHJ010000056.1 GCA_021804525.1 Bacteroidota bacterium
CTTCTACCGCTGCTGCTGCGGGCGAAACAGCAGGCGCTATCAAGTCTCCGCTTCCAGGTGTGATTCTCGACATTGCAGTGCAAGTGGGTGATGTTGTAAAAGCGGGACAGAAAGTGTTATTGCTTGAAGCCATGAAAATGGAAAATGTTATCAATGCCGATCATGATGGAAAGGTACTTGAAATAAAAGTTGCCAAAGGTGACTCTGTTCTTGAAGGTGTTGATTTATTGGTTATTGGATAGCAGTTGTGATACTTTAGCCTTTGAATTAGATATTTATATTCAGAATAAAAAAAGAGGAACTTTGCGTCCTCTTTTTTTTGTTACATTTGCAGCCATGTTTTGACACACAAATGGCTAAACGCGTTCGTGAGTGAAACGGGGTGAGAAAAATGGGAACTCATTCATTTCAACAAATAAATCAATCGATATGACCAAATCTTTTTTCAATGAGCTGATTGCGTGGGATAAGCATCTTTTATTAACCATTAATGGGTGGCATAGTTCATGGGCGGATTCATTATTCTGGCTTATGTCGAGTAAACTGTTTCCGGTAGTTTTATCCATTCTGTTACTCTTTTTTTTATGGAAGAATAATGGGTTAAAAACCTTTGGGTATCTGCTGTTTTTGGCTTTAACCATTTTGATTGCCGATCAGATAGCATCAGGATTTGTCAAACCTTTGGTAGCGCGTTTGCGTCCGACCCATGATCCATCGATTCAATCGATGGTTCGTTTAGTCCATAATTACGCCGGTGGTTTATATGGCTTTGTTTCTTCACATGCTGCAAATACGATAGGTGCTGCTTTTTTTGTCACTCTGTTAATACGCAAGAAGTTGCTTTCGTGGCTTTTCTTCTCATGGTCATTGATTACTTGCTATTCGCGCATGTATCTTGGTGTACATTTCCCGCTAGATATATTAGGTGGAGCGGTTATTGGTTTGGCTTCAGGAGGCTTCAGCTATTTTTTAATGACATCGATTGCACATCATTGGGATAAGGTTCGCTGGATGGCTTCGCCGGCTCGCATGTCGTCAAAAAATGTTCGTTATTTCTTTTGGATTGGCTTTGGGTTTTTCGTGGTAGTGGTTGTTGCCTGTATATTTTGACACTAAGAAAAGAAAACCGGCAAAGCCACATTAAATGACTTTGCCGGTTTCCCTCTCTTTATTTCGTGTATTTCGCGATGTTTAATTGCGAGGCAATGCGTGAAAATCGGTTAGCTTTATAGGAATAATGTCCAGTTTGACTGCCTCTTTTACGGTAGCAAAAACCTTTTCGTCTAAGACTCGTTCAAAATATTTTTCAGCTTGTCCTTCTTTCTTGAGTGTGTCTTTTGCATATTCCACCAAAAGATCTTCTGGGAAGTTAGTAATACCATATTGAGCGTATTGGGCTTTGATGGCTCGAATTGCATACGCTTCCAAGTCTTCTTGTCCAACTTTAACCTCGTTTTTCTCAGCAAGTTTATTCCGAATGAGTTGCCATTTGACTGTGTCGAGCATGGCGTCAAATTCTTTTTCGATAATCTCCTCAGTTACTTTTTCGTTGGTTGCCAACAGCCATCTTTTCAAAAAAGCTTCAGGAAAAGCAACATTAGCCAGTTTTTTCAACAAATAATTGTGTGCATCATCTGCAAAACGGTAGAAACTGTTTTCTTCCATGATGGAAATAATGGCTTCTTTTTCTTTTTCGCGAGCTTCTGTTTCACTCGTCACGGTCTCTTTTCCATAGATCAAATCAAACAGCTCCTGATCTAACGGATGAGGTTGAAAACGGTTGATGTTCTGTATTGTAAACGTGAAGTCTGATTTGAAGTTTTGAACTTCTTCTTTCGTCACTTTGAGCAATGTGGCTATTTCTGTTTCATTAGTAAAAGCTACCGAAGGATTGAACGTAACAGTATCGCCAACTTTCTTGCCGACAAACAATGTTTTTTGTTCCGGTGTCATCAGCGATGGGGTCAATACAGCGTCAGCAACTACATGTTTTGTTTCTGAATCGTTGATTTCTTCCAAAACGCCTTTTACTAAATCCTTTTCGTCAACCATTTCGGCATCGACATGGGTACCTAAGCGATCTTGAAGGCTTTTAACCTGGTCGTCAATCATTTGTTCTTCCACTTCGATGTTATAGTAAACAATTGAATCATCTTTGCCAAGTGATATTTCAAATTCAGGGGCAACTGCAAAATCAAAGAGGAGTTCAAATGTTTCGTCGGTATCGAAATTAATTGGCGCTTGTTCTGTTTCGTTTGGTAATATTTCACCCATTAGATTCAGATTATTGTCGCGTATATATCCATTAAGAGCATCGCTTACCACTTTGTTGATTTCATCAACAGTAATGGCTTTGCCATACATTTTTTTGAGTAACCCAATAGGAACCATGCCTGGACGAAACCCTGGAATGTTCGCTTTGCGCTTGTAATCTTTCAACGTTTTTTCCACTTTTTCGGAATAATCCGATGGGATAATTTGCACAAGGAGTTGTGCGTTTAATGCATCAATATCTTTTCTGACGATATTCATCTGTTTGTATTTTATTTTTTACGTTAAGGTCAGATGGAACTTTATGCCAACATAGCATCATTTCTTTGTTTGTCAAAATGAGAGAATGTTGTCATATTTGTTTCATTGCGTATGAATTGAATTTGTCGTATATAATCCTGATTCACAACGTTCCTGAAGGGTTGTTGTGGAGCATAAATTTATTTCTTCTTTCTTGTTGCCATTTCTTCTCCGTCATAAGCCCAGATGACGTAAGCTGCACCCCATGTAAATCCACCGCCGAATGTGGTAAGAATGATTTTATCACCTTTTTTTAGTTTGGGTTCCCATTCATTGAGGCATATTGGCAAGGTAGCGGCAGTGGTATTGCCGAATTTCTCGATATTCACCATAACTTTTTCTTTTGGCACGCCCATGCGGTTGGCTACAGCATCGATGATGCGCAAGTTAGCTTGATGGGGAACCACCCATGCAATATCATCGTGGGTTAAATTGTTGCGTTCCATGATTTCAGCTGACACATCGGCCATTTTTGTAACAGCGTATTTGAAAACCACTTGTCCTTCTTGATAAATGTAGTGTTGCTTAGCATCTACTGTTTCATGTGTGGCTGGGAATACCGATCCACCTGCTTTTAGGTGCAAATGAGGATAACCAACGCCATCGGTGTATAATTTTGCATCAATCAATCCCACTTCTTCTTCGGAAGGTTCTAATAAAACGGCACCTGCTCCGTCTCCAAAAAGAGGACAAGTATTGCGATCAGTATAATCCACAAAGGCTGAGAGTTTGTCGGCACCAATCAAAATCACCTTTTTGTATTTACCTGATTCAATTAATGCCGCTGCACTTTCCAACCCAAATGTAAAGCCTGAGCATGCTGCTCCTAAATCGTATGCAAACGCATTTTTAATACCCACGCGTTCAGCCGCTAAAATAGCTGTTGAAGGGAAATTGTGGTCAGGGGTTACTGTTGCGCAAACGATGGCGTCTATTTCTTCCGGTTTAGTATTTGTTTTCTTGAGGAGTTGTTCAATGGCTTTGGCGGCCAGAAAAGAAGTGCCTAATCCTTTTTCTTTCAATATGTGGCGTTCTTTGATGCCAATACGTGTCATAATCCACTCATCAGTGGTATCTACCATACGAGAAAGCTCTTCGTTGGTTAGCACATAATCAGGAACATACATTCCTAATCCTGTGATTTTGGCAAAAATCTTATTCATGCGGAATTTGGTTAGTTATTTATAATCAATATAATTTCATACGTGAATTTTATTTTCTAACATCAAGGATGTATGGAACTCGCCAAAATATTAACTCGAAAGCGTTTATAATTTCAATGTCTCGTTGAACTCGTAAACTTGTTTCATTTCCTTGAGTATAAGTCATTTTATGGCTCGTTTCATATAAAGTCCTGAAGGATCTTTATCTTTTTGTAAGGGTAGGGAAGGCGGGTTTTATGAGCAAAAACAACAAATGAAAAAAATGCCCTAAAAACAGTAGGGTTTTAGGGCAAATTCCTTATCTGTCAGCATAAAAAGCTAACTAAGCCTTAAGCACTTGCTAATTTCTCGATGGCCAATTTGCCACGGTAGTAACCACATGAACCACAAACGGTATGATAAATGTGCATAGAACCACAGTTTGGACAAACAGTTAAAGTTGGTGCAATTGCTTTGTCGTGCGTTCTTCTTTTTGCTGTGCGTTGTTTCGAATGTTTTCTTTTTGGATGTGCCATTTTATATCAGTTTTTAGTCGTTATCGATTATATCTTTCAACTTATCCCAGCGTGCGTCATGTTCAGGTTCTTCAGATTCTGAAAATGAATTACTTTCTTCTGTTGGCAGATCATCATCGGATTCTTCTGTCGTTTTAGCTGTATGTTTGCGTAACTGTGATGTCATTGCTTTGTTGCATTTGCCGGGCAGATGTACATGCTTGATGGGAATTGACAATACGATGAATTCGTATAGAAACCAAGCTATATTAATCTCACCTTCGTCTTCTGGAACAATTACAATATCAGTACCTTCTTCTGAAAAGGTTTTGCCTAATTTAACAAATAGTCTTTCTCGAATGGTGACTGATTGTTCCATGTCATCCAAGCAGCGATCGCATGAGATAATAATGTTACCGTTAATCTCAAAAATCAATTCGTATCCAGCGCTGTTTTTTTTGACTGAAATATGTGCATGGAGATCTCCTTTACGCACTTCAGGGCTGTCTATTTTTGTGAAGTAATCATTGTTTAGATGATATTCAAAAGTTTGACAGTCTGTAGTTAACGCCTTTAATGGAATCGAATATGCATCAAATTTTCCCACAGTAAATGCTACATTAAAAACCGTGCAAAGGTATATAAAATTATCTGCAAATCACAATACACCTGCTCTTTTTTCATGATAGTGTGCCATTTTAACAGAATAAAGTAAGCTGTGGGTCTCTGTTTTTTAGTGAGTCATGTACTTTCCTAAATTTCGCAAGTGGATAAGGAATTTTGAGTATTTATGTTTCCTGACACACAGTTTTCTTTTGTAACTTGTATGATATAATTAACTCAAATTTAGCAAGTTCAAAGTAAGGGGGCTTCCCCCCTAACCCTGATTTCCTTTTTTTCCCGCCACGTCGGGATGTTCCACTTGATAAAAAAAGGAAACAAAAAAATCAAGACTCCGCCCACCAATTTTTCAGCTCACCGGACGAGGTAAATCCTTTATCAAAGAGCATCTGAAATAAGACCGTTCATTTTCACTTCAAGTAAAAATGAAGAAACATATTGTGTCAACAAATTATTTTCATTCATATGAATTTGTTTATTTTTTTCATTAAGGTCATATGGAACTCGCTTACACATTCATCGTCATTGGCGAATCGTTTATACATGCTCGTTTCATACGTGAATAATTTGTTTTTAAAGGTTGTATGGAACTCACATGTCAACAATTCTCATACTCTTGGGTGTAAGTAATTTACATGCTCGTTTCATATTATAGCTTTAAGAGGTTTGTATACAATTGTTTAATGCTTAAATATATTAGAGAATCAGACGGTTAGCAACTTGCGAAAATTGAACAATTAAGATGATGCAGTTCCCGAAACTTCGTTGTTGATTCTTGACTCACCATGTTGATTTGATTTATGTATGAAGGCTAAACTGAATATGAAACTATGTGGATATAATATCGCTAATAGAGGCTTTGATACAGAGCAACTCAAAGAAAAAATAATTTTTTGATGATGTTGTGCATTTCAGATCCTTTCATTACCTTTGCAGCCACAATTCATCAAACATTTAACAAAACTTGATTTATTCACATGATTGTAGTTCCTGTAAAAGAAGGCGAGAACATTGAAAAAGCCTTGAAAAAATTCAAAAGAAAATTTGAAAAAACTGGGGTGGTAAAAGAGTTAAGAAGACGCCAAGCCTTCTCAAAGCCTTCTGTAAAACGTCGTGAAGAGGTGATTCATGCTGCTTACGTACAACAATTGCAGCAAAATCAGGAATAAGATCGTCCTCAATTTGCTTTTTTAGGTTATCTTTGTAGCAAATACCTTTGCTTCTATGATCGACCGTTACCTGCAATATTTACGGTATGAGAAGGGATCATCTTTTCATACCGAATTATCGTATCGTACAGATTTAATCCAATTTGCTCGTTATATTTCAGAGGATGTCGCATCTTTCGATCCGGCAACTGTAACTGCTTTGCAGGTTCGGAATTGGATTGTTTTTCTTTTGGAAGCCGGGGATACTGCTCGAACTGTGAATCGTAAAGTGTCCGCATTAAAAGCATTTTATAGGTTCTTAAACCAAAAGCTTCTATTGACAAGCAACCCGACAAAAAAAATCACGTCGCTTAAAACAAAAAAGCAGCTTCCCTTGTTTTTTAAAGAAAAGGAGATTAATTTTGTCCGTAGCAATATGCTCGAAAATTCTTTTGAAGAGTCACGAGATAAATTGATCATTGAATTATTTTATCAAACAGGGATGCGTTGTTCTGAATTGATTGGCGTTAAAGATTCTGATGTTGATTTTTCACGAAAAACATTGCGTGTGCTTGGTAAAAGGAACAAAGAACGGCTAATTCCTTTTGGAGAAGCCTTAAGCATGGAAATAATGAGCTATATGTCGACGCGTAATGAAACAATTGACCATCCTGCTGAAAGGTTAATCACCTTAAAAACCGGTGCACCGGTGTATTCAAAATTAGTATATAATAAGGTGCATAACATATTTAGCGGGGTAAGCACTCTTTCGAAACGAAGCCCACACGTGCTACGTCATACGTTTGCCACTACGTTGCTAAATAACGGAGCAGAATTGAATGCGGTAAAAGAATTATTAGGGCACAGCAATTTATCAGCTACTGAGATTTATACGCATACAACGTTTGACCAAATACATTCTATTTATAAACAAGCCCATCCAAGGGCAAAAAAAAGGAGGCATCCATGACTGTTAACATTCAATCCATCAAGTTTGAAGCTACACAAAAATTGGAAGAGCACATTACTAAAAAGGTAACCAAGCTCGAACATTTTTTTGATGAAATTATAACCGCTGAAGTTATTCTTAAGGTGATAAAACCAGAAAGCGCTGCCAATAAGGAAGCCTCCGTTCGTATTAATGTGCCAGGTCACGAACTTTTTGCCTCAAAAGTATGCAACACTTTCGAAGAAGCTGTTGATACCGCTGTTGAAGCGATCGAAAAACAAATTTTGAAGCATAAAGAAAAGGTAAAGTAAGAATGGACATTTAACTCAATATGTTGAGACAGAAACAGAATCCTTCTGGTTGAATCAATTCATTTCAGATTAAAAATTGAGCATAATATTTTTTCATAGAAAAGGATAAGAAGATTTTGTACTTCAGAAAAAAACGCCTACATTTGCAAGCCGTTTTAGCAGTGAAAGTTAAAACGGCTTTTAAATGATGATTAAAGGGGATTTCAGAAAGTTTTTCTTCATCATGTTTGAGAAATATATTTGTGAATGAACCATATTAGCTATCGTTTTCATCAGACTGTGAAATTGCAGGCAGTGGTGTCTGAAAAGGTGTGCGAAAAGGAACAAAATAAAAGGGCAGTTACCAGAGTGGCCAAATGGGGCAGACTGTAAATCTGCTGGCGATGCCTACGGTGGTTCGAATCCATCACTGCCCACAAACAATTATTGCGGGAATAGCTCAGTCGATAGAGCATCAGCCTTCCAAGCTGAGGGGCGCGTGGTTGAGT
>JAJZHJ010000057.1 GCA_021804525.1 Bacteroidota bacterium
ATTTAAAACTTGTAAAAGTCAAGACGACTTCTATATTTGCATCATCATGTCAATTCGGGTTACCTTACATTTTACGCTTGAAACACTCCCAATAATGGATAACAGTACCTTTTTTAATTCAAAGGTGCTATTCCAAAATTACACCTCTTTAGAAGGGTATGAGCCATTTTACCTTACTGCTTATAACAATGATAAACTTGTTGCCCATTGGCTTTTAGTTATCATGCGACAATCGAAAAACATACCCTCAATGCTTTCATCACGATGTGTTGCTTATGGTTATCCCAAGATTGCATCCGGAACAGATCAAGTAAATGTAATGGATGCCATGTTATCAAAGCTTACGGCGGTTTTACATCGCAAAGTGCTCTATGCAGAAGTTCGACAAGTAAATTATCACACGTTGTTTACACCACTGTTTATTCAACATCATTTTCAATCTATGGCATGGCTCAATGTAGTCAATCAGTTACCACAAACAATAGGAGAAGCATTCAAAGAATTAAGTGATGGAAAACGCCGCCAAATTAAAAACAACGAACGATTGGGATTACAGGTTCGACCAGCAACGTCACATCAAGAAGTGATAGCTTTTGTGCAAATACTTCAACAACTTTATTCCCATTTGGCAAAACCATTGCCTCCGCTACGTTTCTTCACAAGATTCTATGAAACAGCATGTCAGCAAGGCAATGGTATCATTTTGGTTGCAACCTATCAAAATAAAATTCTTGGAGGAATACTTTGCCCGACTGAAGCTTCCATACTTTACGAATGGTATATTTGTAGCGACAACAAATCCTATCGTAGCATCACACCGGGTGTTTCACTTACGTGGGGAGCAATATGCTATGCTATTGAAAACGGATTTCGTGTAATGGATTTCATGGGAGCGGGAAAGGCAAACAGACCGTATGGTGTCCGCAATTTCAAACTCAGTTTTGGTGGTGAGTTAATTCCCGTAATACGGTATCGATATAAAACGACTCCCATTGCCTACTTTATGATTCATACCGTCTTATCTCCGTTTCGGAATTGGTTGATTAAACAGAAAAACAGACGGCAAGTTATGAACACCTATTGAAAAAATGTGAACAACTTTTCTTGTCAGTGCCATTGCATATCACATTTAATCCTTATTTTTGTGTCGTGGAAACTATTATCGCACATATTGAAACCTTATTAACGGAGCATGATTGCGTGATTGTGCCCGGTTTAGGCGCGTTCATTCTGAATGATGTTTCTGCTGCCTGGGAAGAAAATCGACAAAAACTATCTGCTCCTCATCGCGTTGTGTACTTCAATCAGACACTTCACCATGATGATGGACTTTTGGCAGATACACTACGGATTGCCGAACAAATAACGTATCGAAAAGCCGCCAGACATATTGCCACAGCAGTTGCAATATGGCAACAGCAGCTTCAAGATTTGCAACAAGTTACAATTGGAAGATTGGGGACATTAACTTTAAACGAAAAACATCAGATAGAGTTTCAACCAGTTAGTTCATTCGATTTTTTGCCTGATAACATTGGAACCTATTCAATCCGCATTCCTTCGTATCGAAGCCGGACAACAGATGATCGGCAAATAGTGTTTCATCTGCCTCACATCAACAAGTTGATGGCTTCAGCTGCTGCAGTTTTATTGTTGTTTTTTCTTGTTCCTACAGAACAATTTCATACAGAAAACAATTATGCAAAAATGAATCCGTTGGATTATTTCACTAATCAACTTTCACACAACCAGAGTCAAGCAAATAACAAAGATTCATCTTCGACTGTTGTAAACAATTTCCCCGCAACACCAAAAACAGCTCAACCGGAACGCGTTGCACAGAATAAGCAAGCTGTCAAAAACACTGAAAAAGATTGGTATTTAGTGGTTGCCACGTTTCAAACAGAGCTTCAGGCTAAGAAGTCGGCCAACATGTTGGGACGACAAGAAAATATACCTTTGGCAGTAATAAAACAACATAATCTTTATCGGATTGTATCTCAATCGTTTTCAACGAAAAATGTAGCTTTGGCAGCCTTAAAAACCCTTCGCAAACATCGTTCATTTGAAACTGCTTGGGTCGTGTATGATCATACAACTCAAATAAACTAATCTACTGGATTACAATTCAACAACGGTAATGCCGGCTCCTCCAAATTGTATATGTTCATCTGCATAATGATTAACGCCGGAAACCGTTGCTAAATATTGACGAATGAGTTGACGAAGAATCCCGTTTCCGGTACCATGTAAAATACGAACACGTTCTACCCCAACCATGAGAGCATCATCCAAAAAATATTGCACGGCAAGTAATGCTTCTTCTCCACGCATACCACGCACATCAATATCGGGACGAAAACTCAGTTTACGTTGACGCATGGCTTCATCAGCAGTTGCAGCAGAAGTCGATGATTTTTTCACCCACTCTTTTAATTGATTCTTGCTGATCCGTTCCAACCGTTCCTTTTTCAGAGTCGATTTCAAATTACCAAAAGCTACGGTTATATTTTCTCCCTGCACTTCGAGTACTTCGCCTGTCGAAGCATGACCGATTAAACGCACCCAATCTCCCGACTGAATTGGAAGATCTTTTGTAACGTTAGTTTTTTTGTGCGTCGCATGTTGATGAATAGAACGCGTAACTTTTGCGATTGTGGGTTCTTCGTGCGGTTGAGTAGTAACTTTTTGACGAAATGTTTCCAATTCTTTACGCACCTCGCGGGTTGTTTCCCGCTCCGCAGATGATTCTTTAATACGTCGAATGGTATTTTCAATGATAGCATTGGTTTCGTTCAACAACTGAGTTGCTTCTTGCTTTGCATTTGCAATAAACTCTTTTCGTTGTGATTTCAGTTGATCCTGTTCTGTTTCATGGCGTTCAATCAGTTCATCAAGACGTTTTTCCTGTTGGTGAATCTTCTGACGTTTCGTTTCCCAATACCTTTTATCACGTAAAATAGCTTGCACATACATTTCCAAATCGACATGGGCATTGCCTGCCTTTGCAGTGGCTTCTTGAATCACTTCTTCGGAAAGACCTATTTTTCGGGCAATTTCAATGGCAAATGAACTTCCCGGAAATCCGATTTGCAATTGATAAAGCGGCTGCAAGTGTTGACGGTCAAAAAGCATGGCACCATTGACCACTTTATCCGTCGTATCGGCAAATTGTTTAAGGTTGGTATAATGCGTCGTAACAACGCCAAAAACACCATTGCCGACAAGACGGTGAAGCACTGCCTCGGCAATGGCACCTCCTAATTGCGGCTCTGTGCCTGCTCCCATCTCGTCAATCAACACCAACGTTTGTGCATCACCTTTGCGTAAAAAATAGTTCATGTGTTTCAAGTGTGAACTATACGTGGACAAATCATCTTCAATTGATTGTTCATCACCAATATCAAGAAACAAATGGTTGAACATGCCGAAACGAGTTGATTCATGTACTGGCACCGGTAATCCGCATTGTACCATATATTGTAACAATCCGACCGTTTTCAGACAAACGGACTTGCCTCCCGCATTCGGACCTGATATTACCAAAATTCGTTGCTTATCGTCCAACTGAATATCCAAAGGGGTAATCTCCCTGTGCTGTTTCTTCAATGTATCCGCTAAAATTGGATGCACAGCCTGATGCCAATCGACAAGACAAATTGGATCGATGCGAGGAACAAGAGCATTTTGAAACATGGCAAGCAACGCTTTGGCACGAATAGCATCGAACACTCCCATTACCTGATACGCCATTTGCAATTCGATCAACTGAGGACGTATAAAATTGGCAAAAACAATAAGAATGCGAATCTTTTCGCGCCGTTCTTCCGATTGCAGCTCACGCACGCGGTTGTTTGCCTCCACCACCTCGGCAGGCTCAATGAAGATTGTTTTTCCTGTAGCTGATTCATCATGCACAATACCACGTACTTTGCGTTTGTATGCGGGAGAGACGGGAATCACCAGACGTCCATCACGCATGGTAGGCGAAGCTTCCTTATCAACAAACCCTTCCTCTTGTGCCTGACGTAGAATAGTTGCTAACTTACGTGAAATACCATTTTGTACCTGGAACAGGTCGTGTCTGATACGGGCTAATTCAGGCGATGCATTGTCTTTTAAAATACCATTGACGGTAAGCAATTGATCCAATTGTTTCAACACATTGGAAAACATCCCGACACCTTCCACTCGAAGTGTCAAATTGGGATATCGGTTTTCCTGACGACGTGTAAAAAAGTTTACCAACGCGTGAATGGTTTGCAAAGAGCGTTGCAAATCGAACAACTCGCTCTCTGTCGCAAAAGTACCTTCCACACGTAACCTACTCAACCATTCGCGTACATCCATATAGAAATTCACCGGCCATGTGTCCGATTCTTCTGAAAGAATCACCATCATTTCAGCCGTTTCATTCAAACGTGACATCATAGTGTCGTAATCAGTCAAAAACACGATTTGGTCTATGTCCTCACGTCCGAGCGTACTGAGACAACGTTCATGCAATTGTTCCCGAAGGGTCAAAAATCCAATTTTTTGTTCAAACGAAGCAGGATATACCATTATTTATGTTGGTGATTGATATCGTCATTTTTGTTTATGCAAAAATAACGAATCTATTTGGAAATAGCAGCGCAGTTGTTTGGCATTTGAACCCAAAAAACAGAGATAAAAAAGGATGTCTGTGAGTACAAACATCCTAAATAATATTGGAAACAAAACGCACAGAAGTGATGGAAGGTATAACAGTTACCAATTTTCACCTCTTTATGGCACGAACAGGAAATTTGGCAAACAACACGTTGCATGCCTGTTGCAATTGTACCGGATCTTTGAGTTGCTGATGCGAAGGATCCAACACGGCGCTAACCGCCGCAGTGAAAAGATGCACCTCACGCTTAGCATCAATCATGTCCATCACAAGAACGCCTTCTTTGTCAATTCTTGCCGTAGTGTATGCCCTGTATTCGCGATCGCGCCAGTAAGGAGTCCAACCATGCCAACGAAAATAACCCGGATAAAAGTAACGAACACCTCCCCATGCAGGATAGATGTTGGTATTAATTGTGGCATTACGTAACACCGTCAGGCCAACATCAATCAAGATAGCACCATCGGAAGCCTCCGTAAAACCACGTTGAGTCATTTGCTGCCGAATGGCATTGACTATCCCGTTATAATCGACTTCCGATATCTTTACTTTCCATGGATTTACTTGCTTGTCTTGTTGGTCATAAGGAACAAACGTAAAAGTTTTATACGATGCCATATCGGCATTATTCAACACTTTGCTTGCAAGCAAATGATAAGGGCCTGAACAAGACGAAAATAGGATCATCAAGATTCCGGAAAGAAACATCATCACCGTTTTTTTCATGTCGTAGAAATTTAAATAAGAAATTTATTCCAAAAATAAGTCATTCTATGCAGAAATGTACAGCAACATGCACTATTTGATACCGTTTAATAATTGATGCCAAGGCAACTAATATTGTTTTTTCATGGATTTGCAAAGACATGAAAATCACTTCACAGAATTCCAGCTCACATGAACCTGTGTACTTGGCGCAGAAGGCGAGTTGGTGATGAGATTAAGCGTTTCAAACTTTTGTCCAAGTGAAATACCCGAGGCTACCTCCATTTTTATAGTTTCAGTTTTTTGAGATGCAATGCCGCGTTTTGGTAAATTGACCTTAATGCAATTGCAATCGGAAAAGACTTTTAAGATCATCAAAGGCGATTCGCCTGTGTTTTTAATTACAAAACTACCTCGTTTCAGCGTGTTTTGTTTCACATTACCCAGTTTTACCTCTTGAGGTATGATAACAATAGCAGGCGCATTTTTACGTTGCTCAGGCGTTAACTTTGAAAAATCTTCCATGCGATTCACGGTCAATGTGAGTATATTATTTTTGGATGCGGCTTCGTTATTGTTGACAATCAAATGCACCTCATCGGAATGAATGCCCCAGTCGTGCAGCAACGTACTATTCAGCGAGAAAATCACAGCGGCTTCGGAGTTTGGTTGCATGGTGGCAGGCACAACAACGGCTTTCAGATAGGATGGCAATTTTGAAATGGAAACATTAATGGGCGTTTTTGAGGTATTCAGGATCAAAATTTGTTCTGTTTTGGTCTCATTGTTTGTTGTGTTACCAAAAGAGACATAACGCGATTTCAAACGTAACGGCCCCATTACTTGTGGATATGCCTGCTCAATAGTTACCGGTTTAGCATTCACCTGACCCTTGATATATAAGGTTATCGGGTTATCGTTTGAGTTGTTATAGATGGTTATCGATTTGGTAAATACGCCCGGGCGATTCACCGTGGAATAGGTCACTTGAATCGTCCCATGACCTCCGGGAGGAATCGGTTCTTTCGGCCAGACAGGAGTTGTACATCCGCACGATGCAATTACCTGCTGAATTACTAACGGTGCATCACCTTGATTGACAAACGAAAATTCATGTGTCACCTTACCGATCTCTTCGGGAACTGCGCCAAAGCCAAACGATTTTTCAGCAAAAACAATAATGGGTTTTCCACGTTGTTGAGCCAAACAAAAGAAAGAAATCAACAGAGTGAGCGTAAACAAAGAAACTTTTTTCATTGCAACTGTAATTTAGAGATTAAGAATATTGTTTCATAATGGAATAGTCGCTGCAAAGCTAAAAAAAGAACGGCTAAATGCCATAAGCAAGAGGAATAAAAAAGGTTTTATTCCAAATTCTCTTATTTATAGCAATTCATAGGATGAAATAGCATAATAAAATGAATAATAAAGAATTACCGTGTAGAAATTTTGTCGCTAACATACAACTACACGAAAACGCTTGTAAATTACTTCTCAAAATCTTGAAGGATAGTTTTGTAGTACGATTTTCAACCTTTCAATCGACAAAGCAGATTCAATATATTTCTAACTTTGCAATTCTCATTTAATACAACATCAATCATGGTTTTACAAATAGAATTTACATTACGTGCCCGCAGCAGAGGGTTTCATTTAATAACGGAAGAGATTGTGCGTAATCTGCCGCCTTTGTCAGAAACAGGTTTGTTGCATCTCTTCATTCAACATACGTCAGCAGCCCTGACAATCAATGAAAACGCTGATCCAGATGTGCAAACAGATATGGGACGAGTATTCGACCATTTGGTACGCGAGCGGGAATCCTATTACAACCATACGCTCGAAGGCGATGATGATATGCCAGCACACGCCAAAACAGTATTGGTAGGCGTAAGCCTTTCCATCCCCATCACTCGCGGACAGTTAAATCTTGGCACATGGCAGGGCATTTATCTCTGCGAGTTTCGTAATCACGGAGGAAATCGCCACGTTGTAGCAACGGTAATCGGATAAAGACAACTGTATAAATCAAAGAGCTTATTTGAAGCTTTATAGTAGGAGATATATTTACAGATAAATATAGCAACGCCATTACTAAATCTTTCTATGTAGAAAAACCGTTCTGTTTCATGTTAAATGAAGATGCGAATTTCAGAAAAGGCTACTTAAATAAAAATGGTATAAACAAATACTAATTGATATGAAACGAGCCATAAAATGACTTATACTCAAGGGAATGAAACAAGTTTACGAGTTCAACGAGACATTGAAATTATAAACGCTTTCGAGTTAATATTTTGGCGAGTTCCATACGTCCTTAAACAAA
>JAJZHJ010000058.1 GCA_021804525.1 Bacteroidota bacterium
GTATAATATTGACCGGTTTCACCTGAAATGGATTGGTTATTTAAATACCATTGATATGCCGTATATGTGTTTGCGCTGTTGTTACACACAAGCATACGACCGCTCCAACGCACTGAAATCGTAGGTTTGAAGATAGTTGTTGATGAAGATAAAATAGCACCTGTTCCTTCGGAAACAGTTCCTGCAGGGTTGCAGGAATATGCTAACAATGTGATTATCAATAATGCAAATAACAAACGGATATATTTCATATCGAATGAAGAGGTTATGTTAAGTTGACTGCAAATGTACACAAATTATTCCAATCGATGCACGCAATAAGCATTTGCTCCTATCAGCTGAGGATTCGTAAAAGTTGGTTTAATCAATTTCGAGTTTAAATTCTTTCCGCAAATGTCCTAAGGCGCTGTTTTTTTCTGCTAACCATGCATATCTATCTTGTGATGTAAAAAGAGCATTTTTTTGATCAGTTTCATCGACTTCTACTTCAAAAGTAAGATAATCATTGTGAAGTTGTTCTGCTAAGTAGGTTTTCAGGTCGTCTTGTACTTCAGCAAACGATTTTTGTTGCAAAGGTTGATCAAACACAATACGTATAGTATCTTCATTCACCAAATTTGGCAACCTATTGATCATGAAATTTTTAGCATGTACCTTTTCTGGTATTTTTCCGTCGGCAAACGTTCGCCATGCTTGATGCAAAGCTTGCTCTGTAAACGATTCGTGTTGTTTAGCTTTGTATTTTGGCGCTGCAATATCGGAAACTTGTGAAGATGAGGATGCAGCAGTAGAATGAATTGAAATAGAAGGTGGAATTAAAGATGCCGATTTTGAAGTTTCAGTTAGCGGCGGAGTAAGGGATTGTGTTTTTGTCTTTAAGTAAACGGTAGATGTGTTTTGGATTCCGTTATTAGGCGACGTAGCCGCATTGTTTTCTGCCACACGAATCTTTTCAATTGGTTTTAGTTCAGCGTTTTCAGCTAATTGTTCTTTTTTTTTATCATTCCATTGGCAAAGTCTGATTAAAAGCAGTTCGGTCAGCAAACGCTTATTACGACTGGTTCGAAAATTCATGTCACATTCGTTTGAAAGTGTTAATGCGTGATATAAAAAATCAGTACTGCATTGTTGAGCTTGCTTGACGTAAAGGTCTTTGATAGTGTTTGCCATTTCAAGTAGTACAATAGTCGCTGCATCTTTGCACATAAGCAAATCGCGAAAATAGCTACTTATACCGGTTACAAAGTTTTGAGCATCAAATCCTTTATTAAGGATTTCATTAAACAAGATCAAGGAATCGGCAGCCCGATTGTTCAAAAAACTATCCGTTAATCGAAAGTAATAATCATAATCTAGCACATTCAAGTTTTCAATCACCTCTTGGTACGTGATTTTGTCTCCACAATAACTAACCACTTGATCAAAAATGGAAAGTGCATCGCGCATTCCACCATCTGCTTTTTGAGCAATGACATTCAGGGCTTCAGGTTCAACCGTAATACCTTCGTTTGTAGCAATCTGCATCAAATGCTCTACAATATCATTAATGCCAATCCTCACAAAATCATATATTTGACAACGAGAAAGAATTGTGGGAATGATTTTATGCTTTTCAGTTGTGGCAAGAATAAAAATAGCATGTGCAGGTGGTTCTTCCAGTGTTTTTAGAAAAGCATTAAACGCCGATTGCGAAAGCATGTGCACTTCATCGATGATATAAACGCTATAATGTCCAATTTGTGGTGGGATACGGACTTGTTCAACTAAGGAACGAATATCGTCAACCGAATTATTCGATGCGGCGTCTAATTCATGAATATTGTAGGAACGCTGCTCATTGAATGTACGACAAGATTCACATTCGTTACATGCTTCAAAATTAGATGTAAGATGCTCGCAATTAATAGTTTTAGCAAAAATACGCGCGCATGACGTTTTCCCTACGCCGCGAGGTCCACAAAACAAGTAAGCATGGGCTAAATGGTTTGTTCTAACAGCATTTTTTAAAGTGGCTGTCAAAGCAGCTTGTCCAACCACAGAAGCAAAGGTAGCCGGACGATATTTTCGAGCTGAAACAATAAAATTATTCATACTTTGTTACACCAGGATTCATAAGTATTCATCAATCATCAAAGCGAATAATTACAAGAAGCGCTTTTTTGATAGAACGAAGCAAATATAAGAAAGATTATTGAGGTGACGCATAAATGATAAGCAAACTTATACTTGTTTTTCTCAAGCAAAATAGTTCTCCCCTGAGTAAATCGCTTCGGTAGGAAGATTTCTTTCTACCTATCTCCAATAAGGTATTCGATGAAGGACGCGTTTTTTTATGTCCCATAGACCGTTAAGATAACGTTTTGTCATAGCACCTCAATAAAAGAAATAACCAATAACCTTTCAATCCGTCTTTTGTAGGATTTTGTTGTACCTTTGTTGTCTCAATGCAGCTATTCTCCTATTTTCTATGATCTGGACAAACAAATTGACAGAAATGAGGACTTATACGTATTCTTTTTATGGAAGAACTGTTTCCTTTAATGGACGAACAAGGTAATGTGATTGGAAAAGCAACCAGAAGCGAATGTCATGGCGGCACGTTTTGGTTGCATCCAGTAGTCCACTTACATGTGTTGAATAGCGCCGGAGAACTATTTTTGCAAAAACGAGCCATGAACAAAGACACACAACCTGGCAAATGGGATACATCGGTGGGTGGACATGTGAGTTATGGAGAAACTGTTGAGCAAGCGTTGCATCGTGAAGTATTCGAAGAGATAGGTATTCAAGAGTATCAGCCTGTTTTTGTGCAACGTTATGTATGGCAATCGTTGGTTGAAAAAGAATTGGTCAATATGTTCTATACGATTTATGATGGTTCGTTTGAAATTGATCATGAAGAAATAGAAACGGCGCGTTTCTGGAACATTCACGAGATACAACAACAACTAGGGAAAGAATTTTTTACTCCCAACTTTGAGCAAGACTTTCAATTGCTCTTGGAAAAACTACGTAAACAAGAAAATTGAATCAATCTATTTTGTAATAAAACAAGAAAGGAGTCGTTTGTTGAATCGACCTTGCAGAAGAGATTAAGTTGCTGAATGAATAGTAATCAAATCAAATAATTAGTTTATAAAATAGCGATAAAAAATTAAAAATGAAGAATTTACTGTTTGTTTTTTTGTTTCTTCTGAGTGCTTCTTTTGCGCACGCTCAACGACTTCCGATAGAGCCGCCTAATTATGCGTACATTAAATCTGAAATTAAAAATCCGAATTCTCCATATTATTATCCGACACTCTTCAAACGCTACCTCGCTAATGATACGACCTTGAATATTGAGCAATATAGAGCTCTTTATTATGGATTTACGTATCAGAAAGAATATCAATCGTACGGAAATCCGCCACAAGATGACATTTTAGCGCGTTATGCCAATAAAGATCATCTTACCATCGCTGATTGTGATACGATATTACTTTATGCAGGACAGCTTGTGGCGAAATTTCCTTTTGATATTCACTGGATAAACCGTATGGCTTATGCGTATCATGTAAAAGGCGATAATGCAGATGCGAATCTACTTAGTTTTAAGGCGAAGATGATTCTTCAAACCATTTTTTCGACAGGCAATGGAAGAACGCTGCCGACTGCTTGGCATGTTATTGAGGTTGGCGATGAATACGAAATTATCTATATGTTAGGATTATATCCATTACATTCAACGTTAGTAGGGCTTCAATGCGACCATGTTACCGTTAGCGAAAATCCTTCAGGCGTAAGGGGTTTTTATTTCAACGTGAAACGTTTATTGGATATGGAGGGAGATAATTTGCATAGTAAAAAATAAGAAGCATAGACAATTGGATAGTAGAAATTTGTAATTTATGACTTCAATGTCAATTATCAATTTTTGGAGTTATTCTTACCTATCTTATTTATAATTAATTGAGTTATGTATTTACAAGAAATGACTGCTTTTTTGAAGCAAAAATCGTATCCGAAATTTGAATTGAAAGCTGTTTTTTTTGATATGGATGGCGTTTTGTATGATTCTATGCCGGCACATGCAGAAGCCTGGGTGAAAGCATTAGAAAGTTTTGGAATGCCATTTACTGCCTATGAAGCCTATATGAATGAAGGTCGAACCGGAAACGGGACTATAGACGGTGTTTTTCAAGCTCAGCTGGGACGAGTAGCTACGGAAGAAGAAAAGCAATCTATCTATAACGCGAAGAGTCAATTGTTCGAACGAACCGAGGTTGTTCGCATAATGCCATACGCGTTGGAGTTGTTGAAAAAAATTAAATCAAAAGATATTCATATTCTTTTAGTTACAGGATCAGGACAACCCAGCTTATTGGATAAATTAGAAGTATCTTTTCCCAAAATCTTTGAACGAGAACGCATGGTGACAGCCTTTGATGTTGAATTGGGAAAACCACATCCTGAACCTTATTTGATGGCGTTGCAAAAAGCAAACGTTAACCCTTGGGAGGCTGTTGTGGTGGAAAATGCGCCTTTAGGTATAGCTTCGGCTGTCGCTGCGGGTATTTACACATTAGCTGTCAACACAGGCATTTTGGAAGATGATGTTTTATTGAGTGAAGGGGCAAATGCCATTTTTTCAGGCATGGAAGAACTATATCAACAATGGGATCATCTTTTTAGCAATACACATTGATGTAATCTGTGTTTAGGTCGATTTCTTAATTGTTATTGGATTTATGGATTTCAAGATTATATCGCCTTATCAACCCACAGAGATCAACCGGAAGCTATAGCTCAATTAGTTGATGGAATAAAAAATGGAACCAAATTTCAAACATTGCTTGGCGTAACCGGATCTGGAAAGACTTTTACCATTGCCAATGTGGTAGAACAACTGAATCGACCTACGTTGGTGTTAAGTCACAATAAGACATTAGCGGCTCAACTTTATAGTGAATTCAAAACCTTTTTCCCGAATAATGCAGTTGAATACTTTGTTTCATATTACGACTATTACCAGCCGGAAGCTTATTTACCTGTCACAGATACCTATATTGAAAAAGACTTATCCATCAATCAAGAGATAGAAAAACTTCGTCTTTCTACTACCTCTTCTTTGCTTTCAGGACGAAAGGATGTTATTGTAGTATCATCTGTATCTTGTTTGTACGGTATCGGTAATCCTGAGGATTTTTACAGCAACACCATCCACATAGAAAAAGGACAAACCATCGCGCGGAATGTTTTTTTGCGTTCATTGGTCGATAGTCTCTACTCCCGCAACGAAATTGAGTTTAATCGTGGTAATTTCCGTGTAAAAGGAGAGACGGTGGACATTTTTTTGGCGTATTCTGATGTGGCGCTACGCGTTATTTTTTGGGGAGATGTGATTGATGAAATTGAAACATTTGATCCAATCAATGGTCATACGTTGTCCATGTTTGACTCGCATGAAATTTATCCGGCCAATATCTTTGTTACGACCAAAGAACGTATCAGCCAAGCCATTCATCAAATTCAAGATGATTTAGTAAAGCAAGTGGCCTTTTTTGAATCGATTGGCAAACCGTATGAAGCCAAAAGAATTAATGAAAGAGTCACTTATGATCTTGAGATGATTCGCGAACTGGGTTATTGTTCGGGAATTGAAAACTATTCGCGCTATTTTGATGGACGCGAACCGGGTAGTCGTCCGTTCTGTTTGCTAGATTATTTTCCAAAAGATTTTCTTATGGTGATTGACGAAAGCCACGTTACCATTCCACAAATCAGAGCCATGTATGGTGGCGATGCATCGCGTAAACAAAACTTAGTAGAGTACGGATTCCGGCTGCCAGCGGCAAAAGATAATCGTCCGTTGCAATTTACTGAGTTTGATGAACTCATTCGTCAAGTGATTTTCGTGAGTGCAACGCCGGCTGATTATGAATTAGACAAATCGGAAGGTGTGATCATTGAACAAGTAGTAAGACCTACCGGATTACTCGATCCCGTGATTGATGTTCGACCCAGTTTGAATCAAATTGACGATTTAATGGAAGAAATTGTTCAAAGAACTGAGCTTGACGAACGGGTGCTGGTAACGACTTTAACCAAACGAATGGCGGAAGAATTAACTGATTATTTAGCCAAAATGGGGATTCGTTGCAATTATATTCATTCTGATGTGGATACTTTACAACGGGTTAAGTTGATGGACGATCTGCGCAACGGGTTGTTCGATGTATTGATAGGAGTGAATTTATTGCGCGAAGGATTAGACCTTCCTGAAGTCTCGTTAGTTGCCATTCTTGATGCTGACAAAGAGGGATTTTTGCGATCGCACCGGTCGTTAACACAAACTGCAGGCCGTGCTGCACGTAATTTAAACGGACGCGTCATTATGTATGCTGATAAAATCACCGACAGCATGAAAAAAACAATTGATGAAACCAATCGTCGCCGTGAAAAACAGTTGGCATACAATGCCAAGTTTGGCATCACACCACAATCAATTCGCAAAGGACACACGTCAATTTTAGGACATCAGGCGACAGAAAAGGCAACTGTAAAAGCCTATACAGAACCAACATCGATTGATTTGGCAGCCGATCCAGTTGTGAAATATATGAGTCGGCCTGCATTGGAAAAAGCGATTGCAACAACGCGCAAAAACATGCAACAAGCAGCGCGAAAGTTAGAGTTTATAGAAGCAGCACAATATCGTGATGAATTGATTAAGTTGGATGAGTTGTTGAAGATGAAGTAAATATAAACTTCAAATTATTCTTGTACCTGCCTGTCCGTCAATAGCATCGGCTTTTGTTATAATCACTCGTTTCACACCGGAAACTATTGCATCGAAGGCATTTTCCAATTTGGGAATCATACCGCCTTGTATAATTCCTTCAGAAACATAATGTTCAAATTGAACGCGATTGATTTCGGGAATGACGCTTTCGTCGTCATGTTCATTCTGCAAAACACCTTTCTTTTCAAAGCAATAAACTAACGTCACGTCAAAATAACGCGCTAATGCTTTTGCTGTTTCTCCGGCAATCGTATCAGCATTGGTATTCAGCAAATTGCCTTTTTTATCGTGGGTCAACGGTGCTAAAACCGGCACAATATCCTTTGCAATCAGATCAGCTAAAATAGTTCCGTCCACCGTTTTTACATCGCCTACAAAGCCATAATCAATTTCTTCAACAGGTCGTTTCTCAGATAACATGTAGTTCATATCGGCACCAGTCAGTCCTAATGCATTGATACCAAGCGCCTGTAATTGGGCTACGATAGTTTTGTTTACCAAACCACCATAAACCATGACCACGACGTTAAGTGTTTCGCTGTCCGTGATTCTGCGTCCATTTACCATAACACTCTCAATGCCCAATTTAGTGGCCAATGCTGTCGCCGAACGACCTCCGCCATGCACTAACACTTTATGGCCTTTGATAGTTAAAAAATCGTGTAAAAAGGCCTGTAAAGAGTCTTTTTCTTCCACTATTTTGCCACCAACCTTGATGATAGTCAGTTTTTCCATTGGTTTAAAGATGTTCTAGAATACGTTTAATCACTACTTGAGCTGATATTTCACGATTTGCCGCTTCAGGAATAACTAGAGATTGAGGACTTTCAATCACATCGTCGGTGACAATCATATTGC
>JAJZHJ010000059.1 GCA_021804525.1 Bacteroidota bacterium
AATTTCTTATCTCAAAAAAAAAACGTCCTTCCGTCTGAAACGGAAGGACGTTTTTGCATCCTTTCTAATGCTTTTTTAATCCTGTTCTTTTGGAGTCATTACATGCAACAGAAAATTCGGATAGAGCACGTTATGGACTCTTTCCACGATCAATCGGCGTGGCAGCGTAAAGGTTGCTTTTGCCCGAATGTCATCGGACGAATCGCCAATGTGCACTTGATAACTGCCTTTGTCGGCTACCCATGCGCTGATGCCGCTCCAGAACGAAGCTAAATCGCTTGCGTGCAAGGTGAACGTCAATGTCTGACTCTCGTTGGGTTTCAACAGGTTGGTTTTGGCAAATGCTTTCAATTCCTGCATCGGTTTGTCGATCTGTTTCTTTGGAGCATCGAGATAAAGTTCTGCAACCTCTTTTCCGGCAACTTTGCCCACATTGGTTACTTTCACTGTGACGGTTATCTCTTTGTTGAATACCGTATCGCTCAACGTTACGTCCGAAAAGCGAAATTGCGTGTAAGAAAGACCATAGCCAAACGGATAGGCTGTCGGTACATGGAAGGTTTCATAATAACGATAGCCCACATAAATGCCGTCGGTATAGAATGCGTTGACGGGATTGTTCTTGGGTTCGCCCGGGAAAGTAGCTGCCGAAGGGACATCGGCATATTTCATCGGGAAACTTTCAGCTAATTTGCCGGAAGGATCGACGGCTCCCTTCAAAAGATCGACTAAGGCATTAGCGCCTTGTTGCCCGGGCTGCCATGCCAGCATGACAGCGTCCGGTTCGGCGCGCCAACTGGCTGTTTCGATGGGAGAACCAATGTTGAGTACGACGATCACTTTCTTCTTAGCTGCATGATAGGCTTGACATACATCATGAATCAGTGCTTGTTCGGTAGAGGTCAATGTGAAACTTTCCACCGTGCGATCGGCACCTTCGCCTGCCTGACGTCCAATGGTGATAACGGCTATGTCCGAATTCTTCACTTGTGCATCAATGAATGCTTGCGATAATGGCACTTCCGGCTCATACGCAATCACCTGTTTCCGATCCTGTTCTTTGGTTTTGTTCAATACGGAATCAATGTATTGTTTGTAGGCATCGGCCACCGGTCGTGTCAACTTATACCCGGCATCGGTCATGGCATCATCAATGGAAGCTGCGTGGTCATAATTCACTTCGCCGCTGCCAGTTCCACCAACCATAAAACGATAGGATGTTTTGCCGAAAAGAGCGATGCGCTTAACCTTTTTGGTAAATGGGAGTGCCTGGTTGTCATTTTTCAATAGCACCATTCCTTCGGCAGCGGCTTCGCGGGCAACGGCAGCATGAGCAACCAAATCGGGGTGATAGGTTGGTACAAAGCCTTTGAAACGGGGAGTTTTCTCAATCAGTTGCAGAATGGAAACGATGTTGCGATCGAGCACTTTCACGCTGATGGTTTTATCCCTTATGGCTTGCATCAAAACAGGACGTTGAGAATCGCCGGGTTCTAAGAGGTCGTTGCCGGCATTCATTTGCGCTACCGGATCGTCGCCACCCCACCAGTCGGACATCACCATGCCTTTGAATCCCCATTCTTTGCGTAAAATAGTGGTCAACAAATCACGGTTCTGCGAGGTGTAAAACCCATTCAATCGGTTGTACGACGACATGACAGTCCAGGGATCACTCTCTTTGACGGCTATTTCAAAGCCTTTGAGATATATTTCGCGCAAAGCACGTTGGCTGATTACCGCGTTTATAGAGGTACGGTTTGTTTCGATGTTGTTGGCATCAAAATGTTTGATGGATGTCCCGACTCCATTTGACTGAATGCCACGAACCAATGCTGCGGCCATTTTACCGGCAATCAACGGATCTTCGGAGAAATACTCGAAATCACGGCCACATAACGGGTTTCGTTGAATGTTTAATGCAGGGGCAAGAAGAACGTCCGATCCATATTCCAACACTTCATTTCCCATCGCTTCGCCAACTTTTTCTTCCAATGCTGTATTCCAGGTGGAAGCCATAACCGTTGCCGTTGGGAAAGCGGTGCAGTAGAACGGATGAGCATGTTCGCTTTGTTTGGGTTCAATGCGCAAACCTGCAGGTCCGTCGGTCAACACTGCCGGTGTGATTCCCAAGCGTGGAATGCCATAGGTCAATCCGGCTTCTCCCTGAAGTAACACGGTTTTGGGGCCGGTAGCAGGATTCGTCCAGCTACGGTCGCCTAATCCCATGACCATATCCACTTTTTCCTGAAGCGTCATGGCGGAGATAATGTTTTTAATGCTGTCTTTGCCAAGTTGTGGCAATGGTTGGGTCTGTGCACTAAGTGCAAACGAGACCAACAACACGCTAAGTAAAAGATTGAGTTTTTTCATACGCATAAAAAATTTAAAGAAGAAAAGGTCTTTTTGAATAGAAAAATGGAAAACAATATCTGGAAGTTAGAGAAGATACAAGAAGTTATAATGGCTCAATATATTGTTGATGATATGAATATTGTCAATAGACGTTGATTGCTTATTCCGCCATATCTTCTTCTACCACTAAATTTCCGATGATAAACTCCTGGCGCTCGGGAGTGTTGCTGCCCATGTAGAATTCGAGCAAGGTGGCTACGGAATCTTCTTTTTTCAATGTGACAGGATCCAAGCGCATATCTTTGCCGATAAAGTGACGAAACTCGTCGGGCGAAATTTCTCCCAACCCTTTAAATCGGGTCATCTCGGGACTTGGTCCTAACTTGTTGATAGCGGCAATTTTCTCTTCATCGCTGTAGCAATAAATAGTCTCTTTCTTGTTGCGTACTCTGAAAAGCGGCGTTTGCAGAATGTAAACATGTCCTTTCTTAACTAAGTCGGGGAAAAATTGCAGGAAGAAAGTCAGCAATAGCAAGCGAATGTGCATCCCGTCATTGTCGGCATCGGTGGCAACGATCACCTTGTTATAGCGTAACCCTTCTACGCCATCTTCAATGTTGAGAGCGGCTTGCAAGAGATTAAACTCTTCGTTTTCATACACTATTTTTTTCGTCAGGCCGAATGTGTTGAGTGGTTTCCCTTTAAGACTAAACACTGCTTGGGTATTGACATCGCGGCTTTTGGTGATGGAGCCGCTGGCCGAATCTCCTTCGGTGATAAAGATCATCGACGTATCTCGATCTGCCCCTTTAGCATCATTGTAATGTAACCGACAATCACGCAATTTTTTATTGTGTAAACTTACTTTCTTAGCCTGTTCCCGTGCTAATTTGGTTACACCAGCAATGGCTTTGCGCTCTTTTTCCGAGTCTTGAATTTTGTGTAAGAGAATATCAGCAGTTTCAGGATTCTTATGCAGAAAGTTATCAACCTCTTTTTTGACAAAATCGCCAATGAATTTATTGACCGAAGGGCCATTCGGGCCTATGTCTTTTGATCCAAGTCGAATTTTTGTCTGTGATTCGAAAATAGGTTCTTCCACACTAATGGCGACAGCCGCAACCAACCCGTTACGAATATCGGACAGCTCCATATTTTTGTTGTAGAACTCTTTGATGGTACGGGCTATTGCTTCGCGAAAAGCACTTTGATGGGTACCGCCCTGCGTGGTGTGTTGTCCGTTGACAAACGAATAATATTCTTCTCCGTATTGATCGCTGTGAGTAAAGGCTATTTCAATGTCTTCTCCTTTCAGATGAACGATGGGGTAGAGTGTTTCTGCTGTGATGTTCTCGTTTAATAGATCGAGCAATCCGTTTTTGGCAAAGAACTTTTTGGAATTGAAGAAAATAGCTAATCCGGTATTTAAATAGGCATAATTGCGCAACATCGTTTCGATATGTTCTTCGCGAAAGGTGTATGTGCCGAATACTGTTTCATCAGGAGTGAAATCAACGCGTGTGCCGTTGGGTTCGGTTGTTGGTTTCAATGGCTCTTCCGAGACTAATTTGCCGCTGGAAAATGTAGCCCGTTTAACGGAACCTTCGCGATAACTTTCGACGATAAATAGCGACGACAATGCGTTGACGGCTTTCGTGCCAATACCGTTAAGACCGACTGATTTCTTAAATGCTTTTGAATCGTATTTCCCCCCTGTGTTGAGAATGGATACAGCGTCCACCATTTTTCCTAACGGAATGCCCCGCCCATAATCGCGCAAACTAACGGCGTTGTTTTGCAAAGTGACCTGAATCGTTGTTCCGGCTCCCATGCGAAACTCATCGATAGAATTGTCGATAATTTCTTTGAATAAGACATAAATCCCGTCATCGGCATACGTGCCGTCACCTAATTTACCAATGTACATGCCGGGACGTCGGCGCACATGTTCAAGCCCTTCGAGGGTAATGATGTTGTCGTCTGTGTATTGATTTGATTGAGCGTTGAGTTTGATTTCGTCCATAATTTTCCCTATTGTTGTGGCAAAGATAACGTTTTTTGTTCGGAATGTGGGGCCGCCGAGCGTTCAATTTTGTGATCTATGTAGCTTTTTCCTAAACAAAGAAAGGTTCACTTTCTGTGGGAGAAGTAAACCTTTCTTTGTTAGATGTCTTGATATATAACGTTGTAAATTAATTATTTGGTTACTAATTCCAATTTTTTCAAGATGCTAAACATAAAGAGTGCCGAAACCAAACAACAAACAACTAAGATGCTCCAAACCGACCATACAGGCAGTGTGCTCCAAAGATTACCAATTACAGCTGTCAGAGCATTACCAACAGCGGTGGCTACAAACCAGCCGCCCATCATAAGTCCTTTGTATTTTGGAGGCGCCACGCGCGAAACAAATGAAATACCCATCGGACTTAAGAATAATTCGGCGAAAGTCAAGGTCAGGTAGGTGCCGATTAACCAATCGGGTGAAACTAATGTTGGACTGACCCCTCCCGTTACTTGAAGTTGTGCAGGCGACATCAAGCCCAAAGAACCGATTGCTAAGATTGAGAAACCAACAGCGGCTATTAACATCCCAATACTGATCTTGCGAGGTGACGATGGTTCTTTGTTCCGTTTGCTTAACCAGGAAAAGAGCCACACAAAAATTGGTGTGAGAATGATGATAAAGAAAGGATTGAATTGTTGGAAAATTTGAGGAGTCAGGCTCATTTCGGCAGGAAGCGATTTGTAAACGAATATGATACTCGTAAGAGCTGCCAGCCCAACGAGCACAGATATGATCCTGCCCCGTTTTTCTTTCGTTTGAATGAGATTAAAAATGCTATAAACCAACGCAATTAATAATGTGAGGCTGAGAAGAGAAAATCCAATGCGCGTAAATCCTGAAACGGTTGAAACAGTGTAATCACGGGCAAAGAAAGTCATGGTGAGTCCATTTTGTTGAAAAGACATCCAGAAGAAGATAACAACGGCAAATACCAACAACAAAGCAACAATGCGATCTTTCGTTTGTTTCGGAGTCAATTCTTCAATGTGATTGTTGGCCGTATTGGGTTTGTTGGCATTGTAATCGGCATATTTGTATGTTTTTTTGAAAACAATAAAAATGGCAATCGATACAACAAGAGAAAAACAAGCAACACCAAATCCATAATTGTAGGCATTGCTAAGCCTTTGGATATAATTTTGCGAAAAGTCAGCTAAATGGTTACTCGCTCCTGTTATTTGTGTTTCAGCCATTTGCTTTAATTGAGACAAACCATCGGTACTAATGGTATGTGAAAGGAATTGATGTGCTAAAGCCGGTATTTGTGCTTGGTAAGTCAAGGCATGTTGATGGAGGCTGAAGTTTGTAATCCATTCTGCCATGGAAGGAGCAAAGAAAGCGCCAATATTGATACACATGTAGAAAATACTAAAAGCGACATCCCGTTTGCTGCTATACTTTGGGTCATCATACAAATTTCCCACAAGTACTTGTAAATTTCCCTTGAATAAACCTGTTCCAATAGTAATCAGGGATAACGCTCCTATCATGGCAATTAGTGAAAAATGCTGGTCGTTGTTCGGAATAGCCAAAAGCAGATATCCAAAAAACATGACCACAATGCCGACCATAATAGTTTTCCCGTAACCAAACCATTTGTCAGCCAAATAACCACCAATTAGCGGCATGAAATAAACGGCTCCCATGAAAATACCGTAAATGGTGCTGGTTGTCCCTTTGTCGAAACCAAATTTAGCTTGTAGATAGAGTACAAAGATGGCTAACATGGTGTAGAAACCAAACCGTTCGCCGGTATTAGCAAGCGCCAAAGGCAATAATCCTTTTGGGTGATCTTTAAACATAGAATAAAATTTAGGTAATGATGAACAATTATTGATTATAACAAGTTACGGAATAACAACTTTCCGTATGGTTTTGTTTACTCTGACAATCCACAATCCTGGAGGAAGTGTAAATGATTCTTGGGTCGATGTGGCTGTAAATGCTTTGAATAAAATGCCGAGCGGTGAATATACCTGAATCAAGTCACCAACCGTTGTGCCTACAATCATCACCAACTTATCCGAAGTGAAAATATGAACTTGGTTCGTGTCAAGGTTGGTTGTGTTGGCAGCTACAAAGTTTATACACGCGCTTAATGATCCTTCTACGCCGCTATTGACGGTTTTCACGCAATAGTCACCGCTTTGGGGTGAGGCGATTGTGTCTCTAAGATTTGCTACATTTCCAAGTAAGGTGTTGTTATAATAGACATTGTAGCTCAACGGTGGCCCCAAATTGATAAGTCCACGCACGTTGAAGTTGACGTTAAATCCATAGCTCGGGTCGCTGCCCACTTTGAGAAATTGTAAGGTTGAGGGGAAAGTCCCTGTTGTCGGATAAATCAAATCTCCATAATTCCCATTACTTTCCACTGCAGGGCCATTGTCGTAGGTAAGCGTATTTCCCTTGGAGGAAGAATAGCCGATTCCAACGGCATAAGTAGCTCCTGATGTAATAGTGACAGGATTGGTAAAGAAAAATGTATTCCAAGCGCCCGGATTGACACCGTAGATCGCTTGGTTAACGATGCGCGTTGCCGTAGTTCCAGACACTGTATATAGTTGGAGGTAGTATCCTGTGGCGGTGCTATCAGGTGAAAAAAACTTCACAGCAGACCATGTTTTACCTATATACGGAGTTAAGGAGGTGGCACTGAATTGTTGGGCACAAATGAGATTTATTGTTTTGCCATAGGTTAAATATCCGTCTGTGCTGGCATCGTCCCAATGTTGCTCCGACAAGGTGTCCGCGATCAAAGGCCATCCGGTTGGTTTTGTCCATTTAAGCACAAGTTTGTTGTTTTTCAATGTGTCGGTCATTGTGAGTGGCGGTGGAGCCACGTCGATGCCATTCATGAATTGAAAAGAAACTGTGTGCTGTGTGTTGTCTTCTGTAATGTTAGTAATCGGGGTGTTATTGTAACTTCCATTCCATGCTAAAACAGCAGGTGTGGAAAGATTTGTAAAGGATGTTTTGCTGGAAGTACCAGGAAAAGGACAGCCGCTTGAATTAATGCTTCCATACGATGCGACAATTGCCGAAGGTACTGGGGAGGTGGTTGATGCACACACCGGGTACATCTTTTGAGGATGGGTAATATTAATATCGTAAAAAATATCATTCACATCTTGCGCTGCATGGTAAATTAGTAATCCATGCCCCGGTACTCCTGAGTCAAATCCTATTTGTTGTCGGTTC
>JAJZHJ010000060.1 GCA_021804525.1 Bacteroidota bacterium
GAAAAAGAAACAATGGGAAAGAGATGAGTTGAAAGTTATCCCGATTTTGCTACAAAGTAACACATTTACAACGAAAATTACACGCAGAGAAAAACATCGATGAGAAGGAGACATGAATAACCATATTTTCCCCTCATCAAGTACACCTCACCAATAGATGGTTGTTTATTCGTTTATGGTAACCCGAATGATTTTTATATCATCATGCGGACGATCGTGAGAATCTGTTTTTGCTTCTGAAATTTTATCAATAACATCAAGACCTTCAATTACTTCGCCAAAAACTGTGTAGTTATCATCTAAAAATGAAGTCCCTCCAAGTGTTTTGTAGGTTTCGCGTTGCTCCGGTGTGAAATGAAAAGGGGCCATCTCATCCACTTTTTTCTGTGTTTCTTCATAAATTGAATCGCGCAGAGCATTGAGACCGTCGGTATCATTGGCTTTTTGGAGCGCTACAATTTGAGTACGCATCGTATTAGCAATTTGTTGAAAAACTACTTTTTCTTTAGCATAGCGTGACGAGTTTTCGAATTGATCGAGTTCCTCGTCACTCATAGGCTGACCTTGCACAATGTAAAACTGAGAACCTGATGATACTTTTTCAGGATTTACCTCATCACCTTGGCGTGCAGCTGCCAAAGCACCACGTTTATGAAATAGCTGAGGGAAAACGATTTCAGCTGGAATAGTATACCCTGGCCCGCCGGCTCCCAAATGTTTGTGTCGATCAGCATTTTTTGATTCAGGGTCTCCAGTTTGAATCATAAAGTTTTTGATGACCCTGTGAAATAAAAGATCGTCATAAAAACCTTCTTTTGCCAATTTAATAAAATTATCGCGATGCAATGGAGTTTCTTCATACAAGGTTACGAGCAAAGCGCCCAACGAAGTTTCAATAGTAGCTGTCATAATGTGTTGATTGGTTTGTTGCTAAAAGTAAAAGAATGGATAAAAAGCAATTATTGCTAAGTAGCTATTTGTTCTGTTCTTATTTTCAAGTAAATTTGCCGTTGCTAACTGTCTTAATTGTGCAGTCTACCGACTTTTTGCGCGAATTGAACGCCTCATTGGTATAAATTTGTACCCAATGACCTGAATCTGTCTTTATAAACGACATTTGTATATCCTCGATATAATGCTCAAAAGTAAACAAAAATTCCGAAACCTGTTTTTGATTGCACTTGCAATCATGGCATTTTTGGGGCTTTCTGCTTATATATTACTGAATAACACTCATGTGCAAAATATAATTCGACAACAAATTGTTTCCGAATTGCGCGAAACTTTACACACACGAGTGGACATTGCACAACTTTCTTTTCAACCCTTTTCTCATTTTGTATTGAAAGGTGTCTATCTCGAAGATCAACATCAAGATACATTGTTTTATGTGCAGCAGGTGAATGTACGGATTGATTTCTGGAAATTGTTTACAAGAAACGTTTCCATTACGGAAGCGAATATTCGCCAGTTTGATTTTCATTTGAGACTCGATTCGACTGGACACTCAAACCTGGCTTTTGTACTGAAAGCGTTCGCTTCGAAAGACACGACACATAAGCCAATGCGTATCACGTTTCATGTAAAGCAATTGACTCTTAATGAAGGTCGTTTCCAGTTTACCAACGAGAAGAAGCCTCCTGCAGATAAGCAGTTTGATGCCGCAAATCTGGATATACGTAACCTGCATGTAAATCTTTCGCTTCAAAAATTTTCTGCTGATACACTTGCTGCAACCATTCATTCGTTAAGTTTGACGGAGCAATCGGGATTTCGCATTGACAATCTACAAACTACTTTGTTAGGAAATCAGCATGGCCTCTTTTTCCCAAAATTCATTTTGAAAATGCCTCATAGCGCTTTGCGGCTGGATAGTGTCTCTTTTCGCTATGATAGTTTATCGAATATAGCCAATTTTGCCCAGAAAGTCAAAATTGGCTGCCATTTACTACCCTCAGATATGGCCTTTTCGGACTTTTCCGGGTTCGTTCCATCCTTTAAAGGGTATGACGTCCAATACCGTTTGTCTACTTATTTAACGGGAACAGTTGCTGACATAAAATGTAATAATCTGAAAATTAGTAATAAAAACAACTTTAAATTTGACGGCGATTTTGAAGTAAGCGGACTTCCTACACTCGATGATGCATTTGTATATGCAGATGTTACTCAACTCCATGTCAACATGGCACACCTGCAGGATATGATTGCTCATTTAACTAATAAACCATTTTTACTTCCCGTACCAATTTTGCGTTTAGGTACCATCTATTTTCGGGGTTCTTTGACTGGATTTCTGAGCGAAATGGTTGCTTATGGAAATGTATCAACACGATTAGGTGATCTTCATACAGACCTGAAATTAAGCATGACGAATCAATTACGCGACTTTAGTTACTCGGGGTCACTCGGCATGAATAATTTTCAGTTAGGCACCTTCTTAAACAATCCACAGCTTGGAAATGTTACTCTGCACGCAGCAGTGCAAGGAATCAGTCAAGTGCAAAAGCCCATGTCATTAACGGCAAATGCAACAATTGCTTCAATCATGTATAATAAATATCTTTATAAAAACATTACGCTTGATGGAACGATTAAGAATCGTCAATTTGATGGAAAAGCAGCTATCCACGATCCTAACATAAACTTTGATGTCTCCGGTTTGATTGATTGGAATAAAGCGGATCCAATGTACCAATTCATAGCATCATTGCACAACTTCAAACCTAATGCTCTACATTTGACACAGAACTTTCCCAAGTTGAGCCTGTCGCTGCAAATGCACGCAAATCTTCAGGGCGATTTGTTGAACCAAGCCAATGGAACAATCTCCGTTAATCAGGTTCAGGTGGACAATGACACGGCGCATTTTCTATTGTCTTCGTTAAATATCAATGCTACACGAATAAATCAATCAACCAACGAAGTGCACGTTACCTCGCCTTTAATCGAAGGTAATATTCAAGGGCATTACAATCTTCTGAAAGTGTCGGATGATTTGAGTTATTTAGCAGCGGCTTATTTGCCTTCTGTTTTTCAAGGAGAAAAAAAACTTTCATTTTTTAATGACTTAACGTGGACTTTTACCATCAATCCCTTTGAAGCCGAGAAATTGGGAAAAGTTCTGGATCTTCCAGTACAGCTACATCATGGGGCAACTTTTGAAGGAATGCTGAATAGTAAAGATCATAGTGTAAACATTGCATTAGATATACCTGATGTCACCATGGGAAATAGCCATTTCACAAAGATGCATTTTTCATGCAACAATCCCCACGATAAGCTTCGGTTCATCTTCAATACCATGATTCAACAAAAAGAATCTATTCTCAATTTCTATGCAAATTTTGCAGCGGCACACGATTCCATTGGGACTCGCTTATCCTGGGATAATAATGCAGCGACAACTTTTGCTGGAGAATTGGCCACAAAAACACATTTTACGCGTATCAACGACCAACTGATGGCCAGAATGTCGATTCTCCCCACTCAAATCATTGTGAATGACTCGACATGGAACATGCGCCCTGGAATTATCAGAACCGACATGCACACTTTTTGGGTCGATCAATTTGGTATGGATCGCAGTTTGCAGCATTTGTATGTCAAAGGAACAATTTCCGATCAGCCATCAGACAGCCTTCAAATCGACTTGCTGGGCATCCGATTAGAAGACATATCAGACTTAGTTCATTTAACTTCGCCCCGCCTTAATGGATCAGTCAGTGGGTTTGTTTCCATTCTTAGCGTATTGAAACAACCTATCATCAAAGCCAATGTAGTAGCACGAAATTTCGGATTAAACAATGCAGTATGGGGTGATGCATACGCGATAAGTCGTTGGGATGGAGTAAATCACAAACTAGACGGAGTAGGAAAGGTGTATAATGCCGCTAAAAAAGACACAGTAGGATTCCTTGCCGGAAGTTATTTCCCTGCAAATGATTCCTTGGCATTTTTTGGAGGTGCACACCAGCTTCCTATTGACTTTTTACATCCTTATCTAGAATCGTTTTTAAATTCTCCGAAAGGCTATGCTAGCGGTAAATTTGCCATGTTGGGGCCATCAAAACATCTCTGGTTTAATGGTGATCTCTTGATTCAACAAGGGCAAGCTGGACTGAGTTCTCTTAATACAACCTATTTTTTCAACGATTCGATACATCTAAAACGTGGTGAAATTGACATACGTAACATGACACTGCGGGATAAAGAAGGACATACCGGCAACCTTAGTCTTATTGCAACCAATCACGATTTGAAAGATTGGCGATATGACGTACAAATTAATGCAAACGACATGCTGGCGCTAAACACCACGGAAAACAACAACGCAAGTTTTTGGGGAAGAGCCTACGCCTCTGGATTAGTACACATATATGGAGATGAAAAAACGACACATGTTGATATTAATGCTACTTCACAACCGAACACTACAGCATTTATTTCTGTAGATAATTCGGTTTCAACTACAGACAACTCATTCATTACCTATGTCGTTAAAAAGAATAATAGGGATACCAGAGCGGCTTCTCCCGTTGATTCGACACAGACATCCTCAAACGATCAGGAGACAATAATTAATGCCACATTAAATTTAACTCCAGATGCACATATTCAACTTATTGTCGATAAGAGAGCGGGAGATCGCATTGATGCAGTAGGATCGGGAGTATTGAATATACTTTATAATCTACACACCACCGATTTGCAAATGTTAGGCAATTACACTGTGAATAGCGGAAATTACCTTTTTACATTTCAAAATGCACTGAGCAGGGAATTCAAAATTGACAACGGAAGCACCATACGATGGGATGGCCCGGCGAAGAATCCACAAATAGATATCAATGCCACGTATGAAGTGACTGCTTCGTTAGCCGATCTGATGGATGCTGATTTACTGAAAACGACAAATCGAACAAGTGTTCCGGTGGATTGTTTGCTAAATTTGACCGGAAATTTAATGCACCCAGATATCAAATTTAATATCGATTTACCCAACGCCCGAGACGAACTGAAGCGTTCGGTAAAAAACATTATCAATACCGACGAAATGATGAATCGCCAAATCATCTATTTACTGGCTTTTGGACGGTTTTATACACCTGATTACATGCGGACCACTACGAATAATTTAGGACAGAATGAGCTTCTTTCAGTAGCTACATCTACACTTTCGAGTCAACTCAATAGTTGGTTGTCACAAGCTGTCAAGGGGCTAAATCTTGGACTTAACTGGCGCCGCTCGGGCATGGGCGATATGCTTGGTAATGATTATGAAGCCGCAATTTTATATCAAAACAATCGTTGGGTCATTAATGGGAATGTAGGCTACCGCGATGATAACTTTTCAGCAACCAAATTTATTGGTGATCTGGATGTTCAGTATCTTTTTTCGCAAAATGGACGATGGAGTATTAGAGCTTACAATCACACAAACGATTACAAAGAACTGAACCCATCGCTTTATTCACAAGGTATTGGGCTTACCTACACTCAAAATTTCAATTCAATCAGCGAGTTATTTGAGAATTACTGGGAAACGTTCAAATTGCTTTTTCGCAAAAAATTAAACACAAAATAGTATGAAAACAGCTAGTTTGAAGCATATATTGCTTCTTGTTTTAATGGTATGTTCCGCATCGATAGTTGCAAAACCTCCTACGTTGAGAAAGCTATTTATGTCGCTGCCAAACACGGTGCTTGCTCTTGATTCTGCACATCGGAGTGATTTAATGGCCTATTATTATGATAAAAAGGTCGATTCCGTGCCAAATGGTATGCATGGCTACATTCGCATCCGCACTTGGGATGAAAATGCACATCATTTTGTTCTGGAAACATCAAAGATGGGGACGTTAGAACTGCAAGTATTTACAAATGAACAGCCCGCTTTCATTGCCATAAGCAAAACCGTGTGTGCTCCCGCATGCCTTTCGTCACTTTCGTTCTACGCCATGAATTGGGAACGACTTCCCATGCATGCCCCGACAGTACAAGAAAATGATTTCCTCAAAAAAGACTTATCTGCTGATGAATTGGATTTTGCAACAAGTTGGATGACGCCGCTTTTTATTCGTTTTTCATTTAATTCTTTACAGCCATCTATCATCGCCACATGCGATCAAAAAGCATTTTTATCGGAGAATAGCTGGAAAAATCTTCAACCCTATTTAAAAACAACAGAGCTTCGGTTTACCTTTCATCAGGGACAATGGATTCAGCACAAACTTTAATGGAAAATAAATCCTTCACCATTTGTCACACCATCAAATCACCCAATAAAATTCTATTGCAATGAATGTAAAACGCTTTCTTTTTTTCGCTTTATCAGTTTTCTCCATTATCGTGACAGCTCAAAATCTTCAAAACGATTATCAGGCTTATATTAAACAATATCGCTCTCTTGCCTTAGCAGAACAACAAAAATATGGCATCCCTGCCAGTATTACCTTGGCACAAGGCCTACTTGAATCGCAAGCCGGTAAAAGCGTATTGGCGACCACGGCGAACAATCATTTTGGCATCAAATGCAGCGACTGGACTGGAGACCACGTTTATCAGGATGATGATCAGAAACATGAATGTTTTCGTAAATATCCTTCCGTATATGCTTCCTACGAAGATCATTCAGAGTTTTTACTGACTCGCAGCCGTTACGCATCGTTGTTTTTGTTACCATCGACCGATTACAAAGATTGGGCGCAGGGTTTGCAAAATGCAGGTTATGCCACGAATAAAAACTATGCAAATCAATTAATTAACATCATTGAACGCTATAATTTAGGTGGATTAGATAAAGAAGGGCTACGTATGCAATTGGCAGCACGCCATAAACCAAATGCAGAAACATCAATTGCCGAAGCTTTAGCTGATTCGTCATCTGTTTTTAGCAGTCGATTTGGGGTTATTGAGGCACCATTTACACATAAAGTGTATAAAAACAATGGTATAAAATATATCATTTCAGCTCCCGGGGATACTTATCATTCCATTGCCAAGGAATTCAACCTGCTAGAATGTTTGTTACGCTATAAAAATGAAGTAGACAAAAACTACGTGCTACAACCAAATGAAGTGGTTTATCTTGGAGGCAAGAAAAACAAGGCTTCGCTTGCAGTACCCTCAACTCATCAAGTGATGCCGGGTGAATCGATGTATTCCATTTCTCAATATTACGGAATTAAAGTAAAGAAATTGTATGAAATGAATGGTATTCTCTATGGGACACCAGCACAAACAGGGCAAGTGCTACGTCTTCGGTAATTGATCTATATTTGTTAGTATGTCAACACCACTTGCAGAACGAATGCGGCCACACACGCTCGATGAATACGTCGGGCAACATCATTTGGTTAGCCCTGATGGGGTTATTCG
>JAJZHJ010000061.1 GCA_021804525.1 Bacteroidota bacterium
AAGAACATAACGCTAATGGGCACTTTTGCCATGCCGAACGAAATGTCGGAACGGAATACCGGCATTTTCACCGTTGTCGTAATTGGGCTGAAAATTGCAAAGAGAAGTAGTATCATTGCTAATGAAGCAGCAAACGTAAGCATGGCTTTTGTGGAAATGGTTGCACCCACCGATGCTCCGGTCAAACGGCCTAATAACATCAAGAACCAATATGTACCAACCACAGTTCCGGCAATGGTAGCATTAATATTCAATCCTCCAAGTGACGTGTTGGTTGTCATAAAAAGGTTTGTGAAGTTTGGAATACCTACTTCAACGCCTACATACACGAAAATAGCTATTGCACCTAAAATGAAATGCCGGAATGAAAGTGCGCTATGTTTGTGTTTTATTTTTGCTTTTTCTTTGCTTACCATATGAGGTTCAGGTATTTGCATAAAGAATAACACGAGAAAAGCTAAAGCGAAAATCCCCATTGCAATGAAGAGAGCCGGGTTTGCATCGCTAATGTTTGCTTTGGCGACATTTCCAATCAGATAACCGACAAGCACAGGAACAATGGTTGCGCCGATGGAGTTGATGGAACCTCCGAATTGAATTAATTGATTCCCTTTTTTGCCACCACCGCCAAGAGTGTTGAGCATTGGGTTAACAACTGTATTCAACATACACATGGAGAATCCTGAAACAAAAGCGCCCGTAAGATACACGGCAAAATTCCCTAATTGCCCCGAAAGGAATTGAATTGCCACGCCGGTGATACCGACAACAATAGCAGCCAACGCGGTTTTTTTATAACCTATTCTTTCAAGTAATAAGCCGGCTGGAATTCCCATGAATGCATACGCAATAAAGTTGGCGGCATTTCCTAATGAAGACATGAAATTGGATGCACCAAATTGATTTTTTACAATAACTCCCAATGGATTTGGTAGTCCTGTTACAAAGGAGATCATAAAGAAGAGAGCAAACATCATTGCGATAGGCAATGCATAACTTTTCTGTTTTGTGTTCATAGAGATTTTAGTTTACAATATTAATAATGTTGGAAGATTGATTTCGGCGCTAAAAGTACACTTTTTTTTTTATAACCCGAATAGCGTAACATGATTTGCAGAGGCTATCATCCTATTGTTTCTTGCGGTAAAAAGCCACGATTGAAAAACCAATGTACAGTACAATGACAATGGCTAAAGAGCCTGCGTTGAATCGCGAACTGATTAACACAAGCGAAGCAATAATCAAGTAAATATACCTTGTCCGGTTGTCTTTCCATTTCCAACTTTTCATTTTCAACGAAAACATGGGAATTTCGGCCAATAACAAATAACAAAACACGGCAACGAGAACTAATACAAATTTCCAGTGCAACGAAGTGAACAGATTACTTGTCGCCACCACAAATGATGCCCAGAAAATAGCATTAGCAGGCGTAGGAAGGCCAATAAAGATGGCTCCTTGTCGTTCGTCAATATTGAATTTTGCTAACCGTAAAGCAGAAAAGACTGCAATCAGAAAGGCAAAATAGCTCAGGAAGTGCCATGCAACCGGAAAATTATCGGACATGACTGAAAAGACCATTGCTGAAGGCGCTACACCAAAACTTACGATGTCAGCTAAAGAGTCCAACTCTTTACCAACAGGAGAATAAGCATGTAGCATCCTGGCTGCAAAGCCATCGAAAAAATCAAGCACAGCCGCTATTATAATGAAAGTGGCTGCCACGTCATATTGTCCGTTGAAGCCGGCATAAATTGCTATACATCCTGCAAATAAATTACCGCTAGTGATGGTGTTCGGAATCTGTTTTTTGATGTTCTGTAGGATAGTTGTTGAGTTCATTGTCTGTCTTTTTATTGAGAGTTGGTGGTTTGTCTTTTTTCTTAAGTCTTTGTATAATAGTATTACAGCGTTATTGAAATGATCATTAAACGGCAATTTCCCCTCTAATATGAGGGTGTGGATTGTATCCTTCGATTATAATATCGTCGAACACAAAGTCAAAAAGATTCGTTTTTTCGGGATTGAGTTTTAGTTTTGGTAAAGCCCTCGGATCGCGCGTTAATTGTAGTTTCACTTGATCCAAATGATTTGTGTAAATGTGAGCATCGCCCAATGTGTGTACAAAATCGCCTGCTTTCAGTCCGGTGGCTTGTGCCATCATTTCTAACAGAAGAGCATAAGAGGCAATGTTGAATGGAACGCCAAGAAATATATCAGCACTGCGTTGATACAGTTGCAAGCTCAATTTGCCATTGGCGACATAGAACTGAAAGAAGGCATGGCAAGGTGGTAGGTGCATTTTGCGTAGATCGGCCACGTTCCATGCACTGACAATGATGCGTCGAGAGTCTGGATTGTGCTTGATCGTTTCAATGGCTTGGCTGATTTGATCAATATGTCCGCCGTCATAGTCAGGCCACGAGCGCCATTGGTAGCCGTAGATAGGGCCTAATTCTCCTTTTTCATCTGCCCATTCGTTCCATATCCGTACTCCGTTTTGTTGCAAATAATGAACGTTTGTCTCTCCACGCAGAAACCAAAGTAATTCGTGAATAATCGACTTTGTATGCAATTGTTTAGTGGTAAGCAGCGGAAATCCATCTTCTAACCGAAACCGCATTTGATAGCCAAATACGCTCAGTGTACCGGTGCCGGTGCGGTCTTCTTTATGAACTCCTTCGTTCAGTACGTGTTGAAGTAAATCGAGATATTGTCGCATAAGATAGTAATGAATAGGTTGTTTTTCAACTCGTTTATAGACAGCTGATTGAAAAATGAGTTGGAATCATTCATTTTTTTACAAAGGTATAATTTTTTACGAATTATACGAGAAATACTTTACAGTATTATTGCATGCCATTTTTTCTTCTATTGATGAATAATGCCTACTTTTGCACTTGTTATGAAACGATATTCTTGGTCTTGTTGTTTATCTTCATTTATTCTTTTGTTGTGGATTGGGTTATTCTCAACTGTGCTGTTTTCGTGCCATCCGCACCCCGTGCAGTCTGAAAAGCCGTTGCGCCCAGACTCCTCCGCCGTGATTAGGTATGCACATGGATTTGCCATCGATTATTTTCGGCATTACTCACGCTTGACTGTCTATAATCCTTGGAAAAAGGGTGATATTTCTGCTGTTTATTATTTGATTCCTCACCCAGGAGTTGCAACTCCTGATCCAAAATCGACCATCGTCGTCCCTTTACATTCCATGGCTGCAACGTCATGTACGCATGTCGCATTTCTCGAGGCATTGCACGAATTGTCGACGCTCAAAGGTATGGCATCGCCGCAATTGGTTTATAGCGGTGCTTTTCGTCAACTCGATGCTGAAGGGAAAATTCTTGATTTAGGCGATCCTTTTCATCTGAATGTGGAAAAAACGATGGAGCTTCAGCCGCAAATGGTGATGATGACCAATTATAATCAGGTAAATACCGCTGCTGATCAATTGGTTCAGGCTGGTATTCCGGTTGTGTTCAACGATGAGTGGATGGAGTCAACCCCTTTAGGAAGAGCAGAATGGATTAAGTTTGTTGCTGTTTTTTATAACAAGGAAAAATTAGCGGACTCTCTTTTTCAGAATATGACCATTCGTTACCTTGCATTGAAGCAGCTGGCGCGACAAGCTTCCACCCATCCTTCTATTTTGGTGGGGAATAGTTTCAAAGGCACTTGGTACATGCCGAGCGGCACAGGTTTTATGGGTCATCTGTTGGCTGATGCACAATGTTCGTATTATTTTTGTAATGATACAACGATTGGAAGCATTCCTGTGAACTTTGAGCAGGCGTTACAATATTTCCGTAATGCTACTATATGGCTAAATTGTTCGGCCTTGAATTTGACGGCACTTCAAAATAGTGATTCACGTTATCGGCTCTTTAAATCCTTTCAAAACCAGCAAGTTTACAGCTTGAATGGACGTGTGACACCAAATGGAGGCAATGATTTTTGGGAAGGTGGTGTTGTGCATCCTGATGTTTTGCTTCGCGATTATATTCGAGTGCTGCATCCTGAATTGCTTTCTAATCAGCCGTTAGTATATTTGATGAAAATGACAAAATAATGGAAAAAGTGGAAATCCAAATTGATATTGAAGAACGAAGGCGTCGAGCTGTTGAATATTTTATACAAGGATATAATTGTGCTCAATCGGTTTTGCTGGCTTATACTGATGTTTTCGACTTAGACTCTGAGTTGGCAAAACGAATTGGAGGCTCTTTTGGTGGCGGCATGGGGCGTTTACGTGAGGTGTGTGGTGCCGTAACGGGTATGTTTGCGATATTGGGATTGCATTATTCGGCTGTTAATCCTGATGAGAAAGCGGTGAAGACAGCCAATTATGCAGCGGTTCAGCGAACGGCAAAGGCTTTTAAAGATCAGTTTGGTACCATAAATTGTCGTGAGTTGTTGGGTATTAAGCGTCAGAAAGAGTCGTATGTTCCATCCGATCGTACAGCGGCATATTATGCCACGCGTCCTTGTGCGCGTTTTGTGGGCGAAGCGGCTGCCATTGTAGGGCGCGAATTGCAAGCCGGCCAATTGTTGTAATAATTTTCTGGTATTGCCAACAATCAACCTGCCATTATTTCTTATGGTACAATAATACTCTTTTTTCGCACCGAACAAGCGCTGAAATATCCCAATGCTCCGTTTGAGATGTTCGAAGGTGGATTGGCAGGTGAAGCTGATTGTCGTTCATTGAGAGATGCGGCGTGAAAAAAGGTATAATTATTTTTGTCGATAGACTCCAGCCAAATAGTTAGTTTGTAGCCTGGTACCAAAGTAGTGTCACTTTCCATTATATCATATGTCACCTTTTCTCCATTGGTCAGCATGTCGTCAGTAGTATGAAAATCAGGCTGCTGTTTTTGATTTATAAATTCAATCAGGCGGTAATAATTCGTGATGTTGGCTGGATCGGTATATTCAACGGATATCTGCTTGTCTTTTGCAAACCAACTATTCTGCACAAACAAGGAATCGATTGTCACAGCCGAAGGCATGGTCGAACTTGCCGTATAGGTTTGATTGGCGGTTCGAACGGAAAGCGTATAAGTTCGTCCCGCAACACCTTGCAATGAGGAGGTAATATACGTTCCGGGATAGATTTCTGCAAGTGTTTCACTGTTTCCTGCATTATCGCTAATGACCACGTTTGCGCCTGAAACGGGAGGAAATACATTGGTCGAATCAAAGTTTACCGACTTTGAAATGCGGACTGTGTCAGGCCCAGGCTGATCGTAAACGTTGCCTTGAATTACTATTTGGGACGAGGCATTGTTCAACTTCAGATCAATTACCTTTTGGCATGAGAAAAGTAAACCCGATAAAGCAACCGCACAAAGCACTATTATTTTATTCTTTCTCATTGGGTTAGAATTTAAAATCGTACGAAACGGATGGGACAAACTTGAATAACGTCGTTTGTATGGCATCCGTTTTTGTCGGATTTGTTTTGTCATTTTGAAAGGTAATCATGTAAGGATTATCGCGTCCGTAGGCATTGTAAATGGAGAATGTCCAACTTGATTCAAATTTGTTGGTTTTCTTCGTGATCCAGGTAGCGCCTAAGTCAAGTCGATGGTAGGGAGGCATCCTGTTCGCATTTCGCTGGGTATAGTAAAACATTGTTGTTCCGTCTATCTGGTATTTACCACTGGGAAATGTTACGGCATTGCCGGTATTATAAACCCACGTAGCCGATAATGTCCAGTTTTTGTTGAGGTTGTAAATACCTACTACCGAAATGTCGTGTGTGCGGTCTTGGTTTGTCGGGAAATAGTGACCGTCATTGATGGCATCGAATTTATTTTCACTGCGCGAAAGTGTATAGCTGATCCATCCGTTGAATCTGCCCGCCCTTTTCTTAAAAAAGAGTTCCAAACCGTATGCTCTGCCTTTGCCAAACAGAATTTGCGATTCTACATTTTCATTTAGCATCAATTGTGCCCCGTTGCGATAATCAATCTGATTTTGAAGTTTCTTATAATACATCTCGGCGGAGAACTCATATTGATTGTTGTTGAAGTTGTGGTAGTATCCTAACGAAACCTGATCGGCAATTTCCGGTTTTACATTGTTGCTGCTTGGTATCCATAAATCAGTGGGGAAGCTTGATGTGGAATTGGATAATAAGTGAAGATTCTGCGTATTACGTGCATACGCTGCTTTTATCGAACTGTTTTTGTTCATCATGAAATTCAGCGTTACGCGAGGTTCTATGCTGAAATAGGATTTTACCACATGCCCTGCCGCAAAATGGGTCGTGTCGGTTGTGTTTCCATTGGCGTCATACGTGTAGAAATCGCCCGGGCCAAACAGGCTGAACAAAGTAGCTCTTACTCCATATTCCATAGAAAATTTCCGGTTAAAACTATATTGATGAGATAGATAAATTGCATTTTCCCATGACTGTTTGTTCGTAAGGCTTTTCATACTTACATTTTCACTGGCGGTGATGGCGCCAGGAATGATGTTGTGGTACGTAGATTGATATCCAAATTTCAAGGTTGATTTCTCACTGATGTAATCTTGAAAATCCTGTTTGAGATTATAATCCTGAATCTGAGAAATGATATTGATCTGCTCGCCGCTGTTGATGTTGATTTTATAATTGTAGTTGCTGTAAATTAGGGAGGTATTTGAAAACAAACGATCAGAGAACAAATGGTTCCACCTGACGGTGGCAGTCGTATTCCCCCAGTTAATACCAAAAGTATTGGCAAGACCAAACACATCTTTGCCCAAATAGCCCGATAGATAGATCCGGTTTTTATCGTCAATCGTGTAGTTGGCTTTTGCATTGAGGTCGTAGAAATAGAGTTTAGACTGGTTTAAGGTGGTGTCTTTCAATAGTTTCAGAAACAGATCTGCATAAGTTCGCCTCGCGGAAATGATAAACGACCCTTTATTTTTCACAATAGGGCCTTGTATGTTTATTCGCGACGAAATAAGTCCGATGCCACCGCTGACCCGATAGTTTTTATCGTTTCCGTCATCCATTTTCAAATCGATTACCGACGAAAGTCTTCCGCCGTATTCTGCGGGTTCGTTGCCTTTGTAAACCAATACATCTTTGATGGCATCAGAATTAAATACGGAGAAAAAGCCCATCAGGTGCGATGGATTATACACGGTAGCTTCGTCTAACAAGATCAGATTCTGGTCAGTGGCGCCTCCACGCACATTAAATCCGCTATTGCCGTCGCCTGTCGACTCAATTCCAGGCAGCAACTGGATAGTCTTCATCACATCTTGTTCGCCAAACAGTACAGGAATCGCGCTTGTTTCTTTGGCGTTAATTTTTTGGGTTCCCATCTGGGG
>JAJZHJ010000062.1 GCA_021804525.1 Bacteroidota bacterium
GCGAGTTCCATACGTCCTTGATGTTAGAAAATAAAATACACGTATGAAACGAGCATGTTAATCACATATATCTATTAGAATAGTTGATTGCGAGTTCCATACATCTTTAAATTTAAACAAAAAAAATTATTATCGTATGAAAACAATGAAGTTTTTTATTGTGTTGTTTGGTGTAGTGACATTGTTATCATGTCACAATGATAAAACCATGAGTTCGCCGCAAACGGTATCATTCTTATTGACGGATGCTCCGGCCTTGCAAGGTTTTCAACTAAACTTTACGAAGGTGAATGTACAAATCAATGAAATTGATTATGTGACGGCTGACTCGTCGATTACGAAAGTTACTTCGTTTGTACCCGGTGTGTACGACCTCAAATCATTGATGAATGGAGATAGTACTTTATTGTCGCAAATCATTTTGCCAAACAATGTTGCGATAAAGCAAGTACGGTTGGTTTTAGGAAGCGACAATTCTGTGACCTTGCTGGATGGTACTACCCATGCACTGACCATACCAAGCGGCCAGCAATCGGGAATCAAGATTAACGTTGATTCATCGGTTCCATCATCAGGCGACTATTCCATCATGATTGACTTCAATATCGGAAAGTCTATATTTGTAAACGGTAACGGAGTATATTTGCTGAAGCCTGTTTTGCGAGCTTTTGTTGTAGAAGCAACCTCTTCTATCAAAGGCAATGTTTCTCCTTCCAATTTGCCCACAAAAGTGTTTGTGATTAATGGGACAGACACTATATCGACTGTGTCGGATACTACCAAAAATAACTATTTTCAGCTCTCAGGGTTTACCGCAGGCAGTTACACCGTTCAGTTTATGCCGATGGGCACCACGTCTGTTACAAAAACAACGACAGCCGCTGTTTCATTTGGAAGTGATACCAGCCTGGGCACGGTAGTAGTGCAATAGCAACGCCGGGTTAAACTGACAATACACCATAAAAGGCTACTTTCAATTTGCATTGTGAGTAGCCTTTTAATGGTTGAATTTGTATTGACACGTTGTATCATAGGAATTATCTCTAACTTTGTATGATGAATATCGAAAGTAAAATTCGTTTCAAAGCTGCCGGCTTATACGTTATCACAGGAATAGCTGTAGCGGTGATGCTGATATTTCTTTACAATATGCGAAAGAATATTGACAGCCAGCGGGTAGAGGTAGGAAAACAGCATCAGGTGCTCGTGTTGACTAACGAATTGATTTATGCTGTAAGCGACGCTCAATCGTCGGTGAGTCTTTTTGTTTCTACTCACGATACAACGCACATCAACAACTTTAGAAAGAAACTCATCTCTATTAATGCATTGATTGATACCCTCACCATCATCGAACCCGTTGGGAAAGAAAAATTACAACAAATCAAAACTCTTCTCGCCCGACAAACTTCCAATGTCTCGGAGCTGAATCGATTGTTAAATAACGAAAACCCGCTTACTTCAATTAGCGAACGCATCCGGCAATATAAACCGCAACAAACTGCCACCTCTCACATTGTCACCATTCGACAAGACACGGTTTATAAACCATCAGGAAAGAAAAAGAATTTCTTCAGAAGACTCAAAGAGGTATTTAGTCCCGAGAAGAATGCCACCATGGTGGTTTCCAATCTACGCATCGATACAATTCGGGTGGGAAACACCAACTCGTCTCCCATTCTTTCGGAAGTAAAGAATTTGGTTCTTGTTGCAGGCAAACGTTATGAGAAAAATATCCGAGCGATCGAACAGCAAGTGGCAAATCAGATTATGTCCGACAGAGAGATTTCCACGCAAGTTGCAAGCTTGCTTCTGGAGCTTCACAGGCAGACACTCAATTCGGTACTTGCTTCCATTGAACAAAGCGAACATACGATCAATCGGAACTATTCTCTCTCGATTATAGGTGGAATAGTCGCATTGGGATTGATTCTGTTATTTATTCTGCTTATTATCTATGACGTAAACAAAGGCAAAGAGGCTCGCGAACGCATCCGGCAGGTGATGGAAAGCCGACACAAGTTGCTATTGTCCGTTTCCCACGATATTAAAAGTCCGTTGGGATCGATTCTCGGTTATCTGGAACTGCGCCGTCAGCACGGAGAAGACATCAAATCGATGCAAAACTCTGCCCGACATATTTTGGCTTTGTTGGAAAATCTGTTGGAATATTCCAGCCTCGAACAGGGTTCCTTACAACTTACCTCAGCCACTTTTTCTCTCGACGAGTTGAGTGAAGAGATTGGCCAAATGTTTATGCCGCTGGCTGAAGCAAAAAAGATCGCCTTTGCCTTTTCATCCGATAAAATTCGACTTACTTCCGATCAGATGAAAATAAAGCAAATCATGATTAACCTGGTGTCGAATGCTATCAAATACACGCTTGCAGGTGAAATTGAACTGACAACGACGTATGCCAGTGAGCAACTTTGCATTGAAGTAAAGGACACCGGTGCAGGAATTCCTGATGACAAACTGGAGGAAATTTACGAACCGTTCTCACGGGTGGAAAGTAACAATCCGCTGGCGCATGGTACCGGACTGGGAATGTATGTGGTGAAAGGGTTGATCGAACTGCTTGGAGGAACCATCCATATAACCTCACAGGTTGGTAAAGGCACCACCGTTAAGGTAACGATTCCCTGCCAGAGTGCAGAGAACAAGATCAAACAGGGAACCAAAAAAATTGCCGTGCATGATGATGATCCGGTAGTAGCCGAGATGGCCCGTGACATGCTGACCCGACTGGGACATAAGGTAGTGGAAGACGACTACGATGTGATTCTAACCGACCTGGAAATGGGGGAACTTTCGGGACTGGATATTCTCGCTTTGGCAGGAAATGTGCCGGTAATTGTGATGACGGGGCATAGTGATTTTACGGCTGAAAGAGCTGCTCAGCTCGGATTCAACGGTTTTTTACAAAAGCCTTTTTCCATGGAATCATTGCGCGAAATGTTCGGTGAAGGTGAGTGTGCTAATGATAGTTTTATGGACGAAGAGATCAGGGAACTATTTCGAACTTCTACTGCCGAAAATTATGGAATCTTGAAACAGGCTCTTACAGAAGCCGACTTCGACAAAGCACAGGCTATCTGTCATAAAATGTTACCGATGTTCGTTCTGCTCGGCTATCCGACAGAGTCACTACGTCGGATGGATACTCAGCGTGGGAGGGTTTACGACGGATGGCAAGCCGATGTGGAAAGCATTCTGTCGATTAAAGTTTGATGCCGTAGAGGTGCATTTTATTATAGAGCGTTTTGCGGTCGACCTTCAGCAATTGAGCGGCTAAAGTTTTGTTTCCCCTGGTTTTGCGCAGTACGTTCTCTATCTGTTCACGTTCGTTTTCAGGTTGCAGCGCCATATCGTTGCTTGCCGATGGAGATGGAGTAAAAGCAGGAATGTCGTCAGGTGTGATGATATCATTCGAAGCAAACAATACCAACCGTCTCACCATATTGCGCAGTTCCCGTAGATTCCCGCTCCAGTGATGCTTTTCGAACAGAGCCATTGCTTCAGGTGAAAATCCTTTCACCGATTTTTCCAGTTCCTCATTGGCCTGACGAAGAAATTCGTTGGCAAAGATTTCAATATCTCCCTTGCGATCGCGGATAGGTGGAATGATGAGGAGAAACTCATTCAGGCGGTGATACAGATCTTCACGGAAACGTCCTTCGGCAATAGCAGCTTCCAGATCTTCATTTGTAGCAGCAAGAATTCGCACATCCACTTTGATGTCCTTGACCGATCCTACCGGACGTACCTTTTGTTCCTGCAACGCGCGAAGCAATTGTACCTGCACGTCATACGAGAGGTTCTCCACTTCGTCCAGAAAGACGGTTCCCTGGTCTGCCTGTGCAAATACGCCTGTTTTATTTTCGATAGCCGAAGTAAACGATCCTTTAAGATGCCCGAACAGTTCGCTCGGAGCCAGTTCGCGTGACAAACTGCCACAATCGACTGCAATAAACGGCTTGTTTCGACGCGGACTATTTTCGTGAATCATTCGTGCTGCATATTCTTTACCCGTGCCGCTTTCGCCAACGATCAACACGGACATGCGTGTGGGAGCAACCCTCAGGATGTGATCGTACATTTGCCTGGCTTCGGCACTTTTGCCCAGTATCATATCGCTGACAACGGGGGTGATTGTTTTTACTGCAACAGGTTTTCCCGAAAGAGCCAGTTCTATTTTCTCTTTCAAGATGGAGGGATTCATCGGTTTCTCCAGAAAATCTTCCGCACCAAGTTTCATCGCTGCCACTGCACTTTGGATTTCTCCATAGCTTGTCATTACGATAACAGGTATGTCCATCTTTTGATCCCGCATCCAGTGCAGTAACATAATTCCGTCACCGTCGGGCAAACGCAAATCACTCAGCACAAGATGAACTTTTTTATGGGTTAGTTCTGCTTGTGCCAATGAAACACCTGAACATAATTCGGCTTCAAAACCATGACGATGACACCAGCTTTGCAACATAGTGCCAAAGGTGGTGTCATCTTCGATTATGAGGATTCTCTGTTTCATACAGGGAACAAAGATAAAAAATTTCATGGATATTTTTGTTCCCCTCAAAAACAGAATCGTTCTATTAACTGAATATCATTAATCTGCAAAAATTATATTTGTACAACCAGGTATTTGGAAGCACTCCAAAACTTTGATGAATCGGTGATCTCAATCGTAATCTTTTTATCGGGGCCGGTTGTCAGTTTATAGCTATCAGTAGGATGTAAGGAAAGTATTTTTACTCTTTTGCTGTTGGTCGGTATGGACGAAATGTTTCTTAAATCGGCCTGAGTAAAGTATCTTGGATCGAATGCGTTAGCCGATAGTTTTTTAGATTGGAAAAGGCCACCACCGGTTACTATTTTTTCTTTCTTAAGCTGTTTTAGGGTAGATATACAGTACCATACTGTATGCAGATTCGCATCTTGATCCTTTAACGTAGATTTTTGCTGTTCAATCTCATTGTTTTGATTTGCAATGTTCTTGCCCTGCTCTGTCACAGTAGTATTCAGCTCATTGATTTTAATGTTTTTCTGCTCAAGTTCTGCCTGCAAAGACTGTATCTGAGCATTTTTTTCATCCAGTTCGCTTTGCAGCCGTTGAATGGTTGCTTGCAACATAGCATTTGCTCTCTTGTTTTTAGCAGCAAGGCGTTGTAATTCCTTAATCTTGGCTTTGTTCTGCTCCATAGTTTTTTGTATCTCCATCATCTGTGCTCCAATCCGTTCTTTTCTACTCATGGAGCCTTCTGCCCCTTTGAGGTTTACTTTCATCTCACTTTCGTTTTGATTGATCTTCGCAAATCCTGCTTCGATATCATTCAAAAAGACAAGGGTTTGATTGTAGGAGGAGTCTAAGGATTGCGTTTGCATTGCCAGTGAATCCCGCTGTGCAACAACAGCTTTGTATTTTGTCGAATTCTCGACACATGAAGCCGTCACTAAGGCAAGTACGGCAATAGCTACATAAAATTTAATGGTTCTCATTTTGATGAATTTAATGGTTTGTAATATATTTCCAGCGTTTCAATTTGTATGCAAATGCTCTTAATAAGTCAGCAGATAAACTCTTTTGTCTTTTCTTTAAAGACATCGTACCTGTGATTTCTTCTCCCGGCTCATTGTGCCATTCCCACAATAGTTTTTGTTTTTAGTAGCTATGTGACGATATTTAGTATTCATTCGTTCGGTAAAAGAGTGATCATCTTGTATCGATTATTTATCATAAACACTATTCAATAATCATGCCACAACGTGTAATGTACTAATAAACAAATATATGATATTTTTACAAACTGTAGAAACTTGTGGAATTAGTGAGGAAAGAGGCGGGGAAAACAAAAAACTCACGCACCGGACAACACACGAGACTTAAGGTTGAAGGTGTTAAGACTGAAGGAATCGGAAACTACAAGGCGATAGGGAACATCAGAGGCAATAGGCAATAGAAACCATGAGACTCATTCTCCATTGTTTCCCTTGGTTTCTGTTTGGTTAAAACCAAGATGGAGCTTCTCTTTTTCCTATTTTTCCACCGGATAAATCCGGCGGCAATTCATAAACAACCATTCCTTGATTGTGTTCCAACTTTTGAATTGCCATCCATGACTTTAGTCAAAGACTCTGTGCTTTCTGTGAAACAAAATTTCAAAGAAGGCAATAGGGAACTGCACAGGCAACAAATTTAATGGTAAATTGTAAATGAATAAATGGTAAATTAAAAAAATTTCTATCTTTGCTTTTTCTTTGCCTGTTTTCCATGCGCCATTTACTTTTCTTTTTTTCTCTTTGCCTTTTGGTTGTCTCGTGCGGACACTCTTCGCCGCAGGACAAGGTGTTGCTTGCCCGTGCCGACAGCCTGATGGAAGTGCACCCCGACAGCGCGTTGACACTACTCAACCACATTACCGACTCCAAATACCTTTCTTCTTCCGCTCACGCGCTCTATGCTCTGTTGATGAGTCAGGCGCTCGACAAAAACAATATTGAAGTACAATCCGATTCCCTGATCCGCATTGCCACAGCCTATTATCATGGCAAAAAAGAGTTCTCCCATGCTGGATACGCCTGGTTCTATCTTTCCCGTGTTGAGGGAAACCGCGGAAATGCCGAAGGACGTGCTGCCGCTTTGCTGAAGGCGCAGTCATATGCTGTCCGAAGCAACAACTATAAGCTGCAAGGATTTGTTTACGGCGAAAAAGCCCGTGAATACCAGGTTCAGCAACAGCCGGACAGCACGCTGTTTTATTACCGGCTTGCTTATTCGGCTTTTCAAAACGCGGGCGACCGGCGCAATGCTACCGTGGGGCTGATCAACATCGCCAACTGCTATTACATGCAGAGCCGGTTCGACAGCGCCTTGGTTTATTTCCATTTAGCCGATGAAACCGCCCGTTCCTTTCATGAAACTTCCCTGCACACATCCATTTGCCGATTCACCGGTCTGATTGCCTATTGCCAAAAGAACTATCCGTTGGCGTTGCACGATCTGAGAATTGCGGCACAAACGCGCGATCAGTACGATTATAGCAAATGGATCGACATGGCCATGATTTATTTGCAAACCAATCAGTTGGACTCGGCTAAAATCTATTTAAACCGCTGTTATGACCCCCATGAGATGGCTCCTGCCTATTACCGGCTTTGGCAACAGATCAATCAGAAAGAGGGTCATTTGGCTGCGGCGCTCTATTATGCCGATCGGGTGTCCATCGCGAAGGATTCGTTGAGCGA
>JAJZHJ010000063.1 GCA_021804525.1 Bacteroidota bacterium
CGACAGTTTCTGGATGAACGCCATTCAGCAAGCCTACACGTTACGAAAAATATTACACTTGGCCGAAAACGAACGCTATACAACCTATCGGCTGATTCACGGCGAAGGAGACCATCTTCCCGGACTTATTATCGATATATATGGCGAAACCGCAGTTATTCAGGCGCACAGTGTGGGAATGCACCACAGCCGTATTGTCATTGCCAATAGTCTGATAAACATTGTCAAAGAGCTGAAGAACGTCTATTATAAGTCAGAAGTGACACTCCCTTTCAAAGCAAATCTTGCTGCCGAGGATGGATACTTGATTGGCAATGATGAAAAAGGAATCGTCAAAGAAAACGGATTGCTTTTTCATGTCGATTGGATACACGGACAAAAAACAGGCTTCTTTGTCGATCAACGAGAAAACCGTAAGCTCCTACAACACTATGCCAACGGCAGAACCATACTCAATCTTTTTGGTTATACAGGCGGGTTTTCTATTTACGGGCTACAAGGTGGTGCTGCCTTGGTTCATTCCGTAGATAGTTCGGCAAGAGCCATCGAAGTAACAAACGAGAATGTTGCCCTTAATTTCCCAAATGACGCACGTCATCAAGCCTTTGCAGTAGATGCTTTTAAATTTTTAAATCAATCCGACATAACCTACGACTTGATTATTCTCGATCCTCCTGCATTTGCGAAGCATAAAAATGTTCTCCATAACGCACTGCAGGGATACCGCAAACTGAATGCCCAGGCTTTTGAGAAAATAGCACCCAATGGCATTTTATTCACTTTCTCATGTTCTCAAATCGTTTCTAAAGAACAGTTTAGGCTGGCAGTCTTTACAGCGGCAGCTCAATCAGGACGACGTGTACGCATTTTGCATCAATTATCACAACCTGCCGACCACCCGATCAATATTTATCATGCAGAAGGCGAATACCTAAAAGGGCTTGTTTTATATGTTGAATAACATATTGATATGGGTACAATTATAAAATGAGAAGCAAGTTGACATGGTTAAATAACAATAATATGCGTTCTTTTTTCATTTATAATTTGGAAACCATGTTTGAAAACACTTATCTTTGCACTGTGTTTTTCATGGTATTAGATTTAAGGTTAACAAAAGACTGTGGTTGTCGTGAGACAACCCTTTCTATTTTAAATACCTTGTTAAATTATCACCACTTCCTGCATACTCCATAGAATTATTCCAAGTGCTCATTCCTCAATTCGGAAACCAACACTTCAGACCGAAAGCATCTAATGAATTTATGCATCTATTTGATTTACAATAATAAAATCCTCCGTACTACAATTTCATTTGTTGCTTATATATCTTAATTCAGGTCACTACTTTTGATAATTCATAAAACTCAACCATTTTCTCTCATGTTATTTTAATAACATCCACTTTTCATACAGCAGTTATGCTAACTTGTAAGCCGTAAACAGTCTTGCTAAAAGCATTGTTTCATGGATTTCTTGTTACCTTTGCATAACAAAATTCATCTGAAATGAACGAGAAACTTGATATTAACGCTATCCGAAACGACTTTCCCATCCTTTCACGCACTGTATATGATCGTCCGCTCATTTATTTAGACAATGCAGCCACTACACAAAAACCCCGCTGCGTGGTAGAGGCCATCGAACATGTTTATTATCATCAGAATGCAAATATCCATCGTGGTGTACACTACTTGAGTCAACGCGCTACTGAAGCTCACGAGACTGCCCGTGCCACCGTACGCGATTTCATTCACGCCACCTCATCCAACGAGATTGTTTTTACGCGCGGCACCACCGAAGCCATCAACTTATTGGCAACTTCGTATGGTGAAACATTTTGCAACGAAGGCGACGAAATCATCATCAGCGCCATGGAGCACCATGCCAACATTGTGCCGTGGCAAATGCTACGCGACCGCAAAGGAATAAAGCTCAAGATCATCCCTTTAACCGATCTTGGCGAGTTGAATATGACGGCTTTTGAAGAACTGCTTTCTGAAAGAACCAAATTGGTTTCTGTGGCACATGTATCCAACGTGCTGGGAACCATTAACCCTATAGAAGAAATCATCGAGAAAGCCCATGCACGCGATATACCCGTACTTATTGACGGCGCTCAGGCAGTATCGCACATGCCCGTCGATGTGCAACAACTCGATGCCGATTTCTACGTCTTTTCCGGCCACAAAATGTATGGCCCCAATGGCATTGGCGTGTTGTATGGCAAAGAAAAATGGTTAGACATATTACCTCCTTATCACGGAGGAGGCGAAATGATTGCTCACGTGACGTTTGAAAAGACCACTTTTGCCGACCTTCCTTTCAAATTTGAAGCGGGGACACCCGATTATGTTGGCTCCGTGGCACTCGCCGCAGCCATGAACTACCTGAGCAGCTTTGGCATGGAAAACATCGTCGCCTACGAAACAGATCTGCTGCTCGATGCAACAGAGAAGATGATGAAAATTGACGGAATGCATATTTACGGCACGTCGTCCCACAAAAGCAGCGTCATTTCCTTTCTTGTCAACGACATTCATCCCTTCGATATGGGAACATTATTAGATAGATTAGGCATTGCTGTACGCACCGGACACCATTGCGCCATGCCATTAATGTCCGCATTAGGCATTGACGGAACACTAAGGGCCTCCTTTGCATTCTACAACACACATGAAGAAATCGATGCGTTGGTTGCCGGCATCGAGCGCATTGCCAAAATGTTTTAATCATCAAAAAGCAAGATATGACCATCAACGAAAAGCAAGATCAAATCGTCGAAACATTCGAAGAATATACCGATTGGATGGATAAATACGCCTATCTTATCGAACTCGGGAATAATCTTTCACCCCTCGATCCAAAAAGTAAAGTAAATCAGAATCTTATTGAAGGATGCCAAAGTCGCGTTTGGCTTGATGCTGAATATACCAATGGTATGATTCACTTTATGGCCGAAAGCGATGCTGTCATTGTAAAAGGTATTGTCTCATTGCTCATTGACGTAGTATCCGATCACACTCCGGACGAAATATTGAATACAGACCTTTACTTCATTGATAAAATAGGGCTGAAAGAACACCTTTCGCCTACACGTGCCAATGGACTATTAGCTATGGTCAAACAGATAAAACTGTATGCTCTTGCTTTTAAGACCAAAGGATAAACAACCATGTGCAACCAATTTCATGCAACGATTTTACCCCTAAATTGTTGCTACAACGGAATAAAATGAGTAATTTTGTTGGCTTTTTAGCACACAACGCTATTATTATATTACTATGAGTGAAGAACAAATTATGAGCGAAGAAGAACAAAAAACATTCGATAGCAACGCATACGGTGCAAGCAGTATTCAGGTTCTTGAAGGATTAGAAGCTGTTCGGAAACGCCCCTCTATGTATATTGGCGATACCGGATTAAAAGGACTCCACCACCTGGTTTATGAAGTAGTCGATAATTCAATTGACGAAGCAATGGGTGGTTATTGCAACATGATAAATGTTGTCATTCATGAGGATAACTCCATCAGTGTAACTGATAACGGCCGAGGTATCCCTGTTGACATGCACGAAAAAGAAGGAAGATCAGCATTGGAAGTAGTAATGACCGTCCTACACGCCGGTGGTAAATTCGATAAAGGCAGTTACAAAGTATCTGGTGGCTTGCATGGTGTTGGTGTATCATGCGTCAACGCACTTTCTGAATTACTGCATGTGGAAGTCTATCGTGACGGTAAAACCTACGTTCAAGAATATCAAAAAGGGAAACCAATGTTCTCTGTAAAAGAAGTTGGCACATCTCCATCTACAGGTACCGCAATTACCTTTCATGCCGATCCTGAGATATTTTCCGAAGTAATCTTTCATTATGATATTTTGGCCGGACGTATGCGTGAATTAGCCTACCTAAATGCAGGTATCACCATTACATTAACCGACTTTCGCGTCAAAGACGACCAGGGAAATCCTAAGTTTGAAAAGTTTTATTCAGAAAAGGGCTTGGAAGAATTCGTGCGATTCATCGATGCTGGTCGCGAACAACTAATCGACCATGTGATCCACATCTCTACCGAGAAGTTTGGCACGCCAGTCGAAATTGCCATGACGTACAACATGTCATACATTGAAAATGTCTATTCATATGTCAACAATATTCATACCATTGAAGGTGGAACGCACGTAGCCGGGTTTCGACGCGGTCTGACGCGTACCCTCAAAAAATATGCAGACGAAAATAAAATATTAGAGAAACTAAAGATCGAAATTAGCGGTGACGACTTCCGCGAAGGACTTACTGCCATCATTTCAGTCAAAGTGGCCGAGCCTCAATTTGAAGGACAAACCAAAACCAAACTCGGCAATAACGACGTAATGGGCATTGTCGATCAGGCCGTTGGTGAAGCTCTCGGGAACTATCTGGAAGAAAACCCCAAGCAAGCCAAGACCATCATTGAGAAAGTCGTGTTGGCAGCTACTGCACGCAATGCCGCCCGTAAAGCCCGCGAAATGGTGCAACGCAAATCTCCCCTTTCAGGCGGAGGATTACCCGGTAAATTGTCTGACTGTTCGGAAAAAGATCCGTCGCTTTGCGAAATCTACTTAGTAGAAGGAGATTCTGCCGGAGGTTCTGCAAAGCAAGGCCGTAATCGCCTCTTTCAAGCTATCTTGCCATTACGCGGAAAAATCCTCAACGTGGAAAAGGCCATGTATCATAAAGTACTCGAAAGTGAAGAAATCCGCAATATTTATACGGCCCTTGGCGTGACCATCGGCACCGAGGATGATAGCATGCAACTCAATATCGCCAAACTACGTTATCATAAAATCATCATCATGACCGATGCTGACGTTGACGGAAGCCATATTGACACGTTAATCATGACCTTTTTCTTCCGCCACATGAAGGAATTGATCGAGAATGGGTATCTCTACATTGCCACTCCACCTCTCTATCTCTGTAGAAAAGGGAAAGTGGAAGAATATTGCTGGAGTGAGAACCAACGCCTTGCTTTTATTGAAAAATATGCCGAGGGTAATGAGAATGCCGTACATATTCAGCGCTACAAAGGCTTGGGTGAAATGAATCCTGAGCAATTGTGGGAAACAACAATGAACCCCGAAAAGCGTACCCTTCGCCAAATAACAATTGAAAATGCAGTAGATGCCGATCATATCTTTTCTATGCTGATGGGCGATGACGTAGGTCCACGCCGTGAATTTATTGAACAAAACGCAACCTATGCCAACATCGACGTATGATGTAATAAACGGTCAACTCAACTATTTTCACCATTTTCTCTATGAAATGAAAAAGTTATGAGGTTACAAACCAACAGCAATAGAATATTATAACAAAGAGGCCATATCAATGAATACATTGATTTTGGCCTCTTTGCATTGGCGCAACACAAAGATGAACAACAATATAAAACAAACTGGATCATCTAAAAGTATTCAGAAGACCGGATTAAAAGGAATGTTTCGTTCCCTCGAAAGTTACAACTTTCGACTCTTTTTCATGGGACAGAGTGTCTCGCTGATCGGCACATGGATACAACGTATCGCCATGCCATGGTTGGTTTACGACCTGACGCATTCCGTATTTCTGTTAGGGTTGATAGGATTTACAGGACAACTTCCGGTATTTCTGTTAGGCCCTTTTGCAGGCGTACTCACCGATCGCTGGAATCGGCGCCGTTTGTTACTTTACACTCAAGCATTGGCTATGACTCAGGCATTTGCTATCGCGGCATTGATTTTTCTTGGAATCGTTCAGGTTTGGATGATTGTGGTATTGAGTATTATGCTAGGGTGTATCAGTGCATTTGACGGGCCGGCACGGCAATCGTTCATGTTGGAAATGGTTGGCAAAAAAGATGATCTTAGTAATGCCATTGCTTTAAATTCGACCATGGTTAACGGTGCCCGACTAATCGGCCCTTCTATTGCGGGTATTCTTATTGCTTCCACCGGTGAAGGCGTTTGCTTTTTGTTAAACGGGATTAGCTATTTAGTAGTAATTGTCTCTTTACTTCGTATGCGACTGGCACCCAAAGTGGAGAAATCCAAACAACCACAATTTATTGCACAATTTAAAGAAGGATTCGCCTACACGTTTGGATTTGCTCCCATTAAAGCGGTTATTTTACTTCTTGCGCTGATAAGTCTGATGGGAATGCCTTATACGGTGCTGATGCCGGTCTTTGCCAAAGAAATACTTCATGGCGGGGCACACACATTCGGATTTATGATGGGAGCAACAGGATTTGGTGCGCTTTCCGGCGCTCTTTATTTAGCCACACGCAAAAATGTAGTAGGATTGGAAAGGCTTATTCCGATGGCTTCAGCATTGTTTGGTAGCGGACTTATTGCTTTTTCGTTTTCCAGATACCTACCCATTTCGCTTTTTCTTTTGGTTTTCACCGGATTGGGCATGATGATGCAAATGGCATCAAGCAATAGCATCATTCAGACCATTGTAGACGATGACAAACGGGGTCGCGTGATGAGTTTCTACACGATGGCGCTGATGGGAACTGCACCTTTTGGAAGTTTGCTTGCCGGCTCGTTAGCACAATGGATTGGAGCGCCAAATACCTTAATCATTGGGGGTACTTCCTGCGTAGTGGGTGCTATAGTGTTTACACGAAATCTTCCCAAGCTCAAAGCTCAAATACGCCCCATTTATATTCAGCAAGGAATCATGGAATCACCAATAAGCATCATCAAAGAATAACATTCAGGTAAAACATCACAAAATCAGTTTTATATGAAAATAGGAATTATTGGTACAGGTGGCGTCGGAGGCTATTTTGGAGGGAAGTTAGCCCAAGCCGGGAATGAAGTAATCTTCATTGCACGAGGCACTCACTTAGTGGCCATGAAACAAAACGGCCTTCAGGTAAAAAGTATCAAGGGTGATTTCACCATACAACCGGTTTATGCTACCGATCGTTTAGAAGAACTACGCGGTGTCGATCTTATCCTTTTCGGAGTGAAAGCCTGGCAAATAAAGGAGATTGCCAAACAACTTAAAGAAGTGATTGACGAAAAAACCATCCTTCTTCCACTTCAAAATGGGGTACTATCATCGGAAGAGCTTCAGGCTATACTTCCCGAAAACCATGTACTTGGGGGTTTGTGT
>JAJZHJ010000064.1 GCA_021804525.1 Bacteroidota bacterium
GAAAGTGTTTGAATTTCAACCTCTTTTGATACCATGAAAGCCGAATAAAACCCAAGTCCAAAATGTCCAATGATGGCATTCGCATCATCTTTATATTTATCCAAAAACTCTTCGGCGCCTGAAAAGGCAATTTGATTGATATATTTTTCAATTTCATCAGCCGTCATCCCGATGCCACGATCAGTCACCGTGATGGTTTTCTTCTTTTTATCCACACTGACCCTTACTGTCAGGTCACCCAGCTCACCTTTAAACTCACCTACAGAAGCTAAGGTTTTCAACTTTTGCGTTGCATCAACCGCATTCGACACCAATTCACGTAAAAAGATTTCGTGATCACTGTATAAAAACTTTTTGATAATCGGAAAAATGTTATCCGACGTTACTCCAATGTTACCTTTCATCGACTATTATAATTTTAGATTGAAAAATTGATATTCTGTATACCTGCCAAAGGACACCGTGGCTTGTGCCAATTCTATATCAAAAAAAATGCCAACGTATTCTACCTGACAAAATGGCAACCATGTAACTTCCTAAATTATCATCGACCTACACTAAAATCAGAAATTAGGATTGACAAGACAGACAATAATTCTCTTTCACTTTTACACGCAACTGATATTGCATAAAACATAATATAACTGGTTAATGGGAAAATTCGTTTGCAATAAGTAGATAAAATGCATGCTGCCTTTCCTGATTTTATAACCACCACTACTTTATATATTTGCTATATAGCTTTATAATGGAGTAGATTACTTAAGCTAGTATCGTTAAATAAGAAAAAAAACAATGGAATTAGATTGGGTTATATCTATCTTTGAAAACAAAAAAGGTTTTAGCTCCAACCGTAACAAGACGTTAATTCATCAAAGCGAGGTATCGCATCTTGTGGGTACAAATTTGACTTTCATCACAACCCGAATGTCCTTAGTGTAAAACCAAATCAACCCAAATTCAAATGAAAAAAATTATCACTCTATGCCTCCTGCTTTTAACAGGACAGTTTTTGACAGCCCAATTTTTAAGTGTTGGCGTAAAGGCAGGGTACGAAGCCGCATCAGGTTACAATCAGTTTAAGAACATGAATCTTGCCAACAATGTTGTCAATCAGTTAAAATCTGGTTTTGCCAGTGGCTACCAGCTGGGAGGATGGTTGCGTATCGGAGCAAAAAGTATTTATTTGCAGCCGGAACTATTATTAAATTTCAAAAACAGTACGCAAACGGTCTATATTGATAATACACCACTTCAAAGTTCGTTCAAGTCACGTACAGTTGAAGTGCCATTGTTGCTTGGTTACAAACTAATTGATTTGAAAGTGCTTAATTTACACATCACTACTGGTCCGAGATTAATTCTCAATTCTGGTTCGTTTTTAACACAAAGCAACAATTGGGGCACATTCAGCTCATCGCTCACACAACAAGTGAAAAGTGGCAACTGGGGCTGGGAAGTTGGCGCCGGCCTCGATATTCTTGCCTTAAGTATTGACGTGCAGTATTGCGATTATTTTGCGCCTTCTACCTCGTTTACACTTAATAATCAGACTTTTCACACAAGTAATGATGGGCACGGTATTTTCATCTCACTTGGGTGGCGTTTGTTGTAGAAAACTACGTCTTTACTCTAAAATCACCAATTTAGCATATTTCAAAAGTAGAGCGCGGCTTCCATTGCTGCCAAAATCGACATTTGCCTTCCAGTTACCGTCCATTTGCTCTAATGAGACGACGATTCCTTGTCCAAATTTTTCGTGAAACACTGTGTTACCCACTGCGACTCCACCACCCGATTGGACGGATGTTGCTGGACTATTTATCATTTGAGACGATGAAGGAGCCATTTTTTTCCACGATGAGGCAGAGGAAGATTGTTTGGTTTTGATTGGTGCACCGGATTCTTCGTAAGATGTTTTCTTATCAAACACTTCCTCTTCGCGCCTGTTTGGTACGAATGCAGACGAGGACATGGCTTGGCGAAAATCGGCAGGAAGATCAAGAAATTTTTGATCAATATCAGATAAAAAGCGACTTGGATTCGTAAAATTCAACTGTCCGTTGCGAAATCGACTGCGAGCATAACTGATGAAGCATCGCTCTTCTGCGCGAGTCAACGCAACATAAAACAATCGTCGTTCTTCTTCCATCTCCCGCTCGGATGAAACGTAACCTGATGGAAAAAGCTCCTCTTCCATCCCCACTATGAAAACGTTGCGAAACTCCAATCCTTTGGCTGCGTGAATCGTCATCAGAGTTAGCTTGTCATCGGTTGCTTCTGCATCCAAATCCTGGTCGGACAGCAACGAAACTTCAGATAGAAAATCAGCTAAACTAATTTGCGTTTCCCCTTCATTCACTTTTTGTTCGCAAAACGTATGAATGCCGCTCACCAACTCTTGAATATTTTCCCGGCGGCTAACTGTTTCAGCCGACAAGTCTTCTGTCATATCTTCACTAATGCCAACAGTTTTGATGACCTTTACAGCCATTTCGTAAGCATCGAGAGTCGTTGCTTCATCTGCAAGCGTACGAATCATGGCGTAAAAATTGATTAATTTCGTAGCAGTGGGGCGATTGACTTGCAGTTGAAAAAAAACAGGGTCGCCAATAACCGACCAGAGCGAAACTTGATTTCTGTTGGCACAATCAGAAACTTTATTCATTGTGGTATCGCCAATGCCTCTCGTCGGATAATTAACGCATCGTTTCAATGCTTCTCCATCTAATGGATTTATAATAAGGCGAAAATATGCCAGCACATCACGAATTTCTTTGCGTTGATAAAACGATAAACCTCCATAAATGCGATATGGAATGTTACGTTTACGAAGCGCTTCCTCAAAATTACGTGACTGAGCGTTGGTTCGGTAGAGAATGGCAAAATCACTATAAGGATGGTGTTCTTGAAAGTAAAGGTCGGAAATTTCTTTTGCCACAAGATACCCTTCTTCTGTGTCGGTCATCGCAGTAAGCAATTGAATGCGGTTGCCTTCGTCTTTCTCTGAAAAAACATTTTTCTGAATTTGCCCTTTATTTTTTTTGATCAAGCTATTTGCTGCGGCAACAATGTTTTGTGTCGAACGATAATTTTGTTCCAGTTTAAACATCTTACTATCAGGAAACTGAACTTTGAACTGAAGGATATTATCAATGTTGGCACCACGAAAAGAGTAAATACTTTGTGCATCGTCACCCACAACGGCAATGCGTTGATGAATCTCAGCCAGACGTTTCACAATGATATGCTGTGCAAGATTTGTATCTTGGTATTCATCCACCAAAATAAATTGAAATCGTTGTCGAAATCCTTCCAACACATCTGGGAAATCGCGTAAAAGGATATTGGTGTACAGTAGCATATCATCGAAGTCCATCGCATTGGCTTGACGACACAGTTTGGCATACGTGGAATATATGCTACTAAACAACGGAATACGTGTATCAGAATCAGCTTTCAATAGATTTCCATGTGACTCATAAGCGGAAGCAGTGATCAAGTTATTTTTGGCAAACGAAATGCGACCCTGAATCATAGCCGGTTTATAGATCTTATCGTCCAACTGCATTTCTTTGATAATGGATTTCAATACATTGCGCGAATCAGAGCTGTCGTATACCGTAAACTGGGACGTGAAGCCGATACGCTCGGCTTCAGAACGCAACATGCGTGAGAAAATGGAATGAAAAGTTCCCATCCATAGCCATTTTGCTTTGTCTGTGCCCACTAAATCGGCAATACGCCGTTTCATTTCGCGTGCCGCTTTGTTAGTGAATGTTAGTGCTAAAATAGTGGATGGATGGTAGCCACTCAATAATAAATAGGCAATTTTATAAGTCAAAACCCGAGTCTTGCCTGAACCTGCACCAGCGATAACCAAAGATGGTCCATCATTGTATGCAACAGCTTCGCGCTGATTTTCATTGAGTTGAGAAAGCAGTTGTTCCAAAGTTATCATGTAATTCTATCAGAGTAAATACGATTCAAAAACGAGTAAAGATAACCATTTCCGGGTTCATCTTCGCCATTCTTTCACAAAAGAGAAGCAAGAAAAATGGCATAGCGACTAAAAAAGAGAGGAGCAAACGATGTCGATTGCCCCTCTCGGATATTTCACTTGAATTACAGGTCTATAATCAAAAAGCGTCGATAATAGCACAAAAATCAGCTACTTTCAACGAAGCACCTCCAATCAAACCTCCGTCAACATCGGGATTAGTAAACAGTTCTTTGGCATTTCCTGCGTTGCAACTTCCACCATACAAAATGGTAGCATTATCAGCCACTTGGTTGCCAAATTTTTGAGCAACTAAACTCCGGATATAGGCATGAATCTCTTGTGCCTGCTCTGGCGATGCTGTTTTCCCTGTTCCAATTGCCCAAACGGGTTCGTAAGCCAAAATAATTTTTCCAAAATCTTCAGCTGAAAGGTTGAAGACGGAGCCTTCCAACTGCGCTTTTACCACTTCGTTCTGACGATTTTCTTCGCGCTCAGCCAATACTTCGCCGATACAGAAAATAGGATTCAAGTTGTTTTTCAAAGCCAAAAGCACTTTATCTTTCAATGTTTCAAACGTTTCACCATAATAGGCGCGACGCTCTGAGTGACCTAAAATAACGTAATCGGCTCCGGTTGATTTTATCATGGCTGCACTTACTTCTCCTGTATAAGCGCCTGATTCTTTATCGGCACAGTTTTGTGCGGCAATGCCAATTTGCTTGGTATCAATGGCCGATGCTACGGATGCTAAATGAATAAAGGGAGTTCCTATAATCACGTCGCAGTTCAAACTTTTCCCAATTAAGGCACTGTTTAATTCAGTTGCCAATGCCAATCCTTCTTGCAGGGTTTTGTTCATTTTCCAGTTCCCTGCTACAATGTTCTTTCTCATTTGTTTGAATAATTAGTGGTAGTGTGATAAAACATATTTCCTCTTTTCGTATGTGTAAATCCTTTGGTGAGCAAGTTGCGGATTACCCAGAACAACAGTATATATAGCAAAATCAACCCGACTACTTTCCATGCCGATGGAATTTTCGGCATCTCATCTTTCGGATTGCTGCTTAATGGCGTTGAAAATCGAGGTAATGCTGCATTAGCCCATTTGTTGAGCACAGTACCATGATACAACAACACAACCCCGGGGTTGGAGCGAATCACGGTTTTCAACGTCGTGGGATCAGTGGTGCAAATTGGAATATTTAGTCCAGTTTTGTGGATAAAATCGTTTACGTCGTATCCTGTCGATCCTGTAAGCAGATAACATGCATAATGATGCTGTTGTGCAAATTGATATAGATGCTGTATATCAGAAAGGTGATTTGTTCGCGTCTGATTCAGATCATAGGCTACTATCAAAAATAAGTAGTTGTTGAGATGCAAAAGACTATCTGTCAAATCGTTCATATTTTCGTCATGAATCGAAAAATCGTGAATGGCAGGGGTATAGCCTTTTTTTACTAAACGTGTATGCTGATCGACAAACTTCCAGGTACTATCAGGATAATTGTCGAGCGTAAACTCTTTTTTCACTCCGCTCTTTTCTAAAATGAACGTTGTTGAAAAAACATCGACCGGAGCACCAGGTGGGGTGGTCATTTCTTGCGAAAGGTTATTGCCTATTTTATAAGGACGAAAATCGAGCATCGGCAAGTAATAGTAATTGAGATGGGCAATTGCTAACACGAAAAACAAAGAAAACCCCATTAGAATCCATTCTGTTTTAGGCTTAAGTTTAGATACATGAAAACGCATCAACACAAAGATGACAATTACCAACAATGACAAAACGATATTTTTGTAGAATGTAGTCCAGTTACCAATTATTAGAGCATCGCCAAAACAACCACAATCGCTGACTGGATTTTTCAGCGCAATCCACAATGTGAGAGGAGTCATGACCACCATAAAAACAGCAGCGCTCAGCATGGTTATTTTCAATCGAATACCTGCAACCAGGTTCAGTCCGATCAATAATTCAATGACCGACAATGCCACTGAAAAAAAGAGGGCAAGAGCCGACAAACGCTCCAATCCCATTGCAGTGAAATAGTCCTGAAACTTGTAAGCCGTGCCTAACGGATCGATTAATTTGACAAAACCCGAAAAAACAAACACAGCACCAAGCAACCAGCGGCTAAGTTTTAATAAATAGGATAAGAGAGCATTCATGTGATGGAAATTAGATCAATGAGACAGAATGTGTACAGGCAATAATCCTGCGTTAGGAATTTGTCGGTTGGGGTTCAAATTCTATTTTGATGAGTGCAAAAACAGCATAATTAATCATGTCAAAATAGTTCGCATCAATTCCTTCCGAGATCAAAGTACGCCCGCTATGATCTTCAATTTGTTTTGTTCTAGAAAGTTTCATCAAAATCAAATCGGTATATGATTCCACGCGCATCATCCTCCACGCCTCATCATAATCGTGATTTTTAGCTATCATCAGAGTTTTTGCCCGTTGCACATAGACGTCATAAAGAGCTAACGCTTCCTGAGGAGATAGATCGGATTCTTCAGCATACCCTTTTTCTAACTGAATTAACCCGATCACTCCGTAATTGACAATGGCAATCCATTCGTTACGTGCATCCTCATTGATCATCGCCTCTTTTTTCGTTTCGAGCGAACGAATTCTGTTTGCTTTGATGAACAACTGATCGGTTACGGAAGAGGGACGAAGAATCCGCCACGAACTGCCATAATCTGTCAATTTTTTAACAAAAATATCACGACATTGATGAATGACAGCGTCGTATTGTTGATCGGTAGTAAGCATAACAAACAGACATTGAGGAGTAAACACAGCCAATTTTCCACGACGATTAAGTTCAAAGCCGTGGATAAGGGAGTGGTTGTTTTGAACTAAAAATCACCTTCAAAGGTACTCTTTTTTTTGCATTCAACCAACTTGAACATGCTTTGAGAAGGCAATTCTGTTGGTTAACAATTCAACTTTCGGAAGTTGTTAACTGTCTATTTTCTACTATGATTAAATGAACAAACATTGAAAATCAACTTCTTATAGTTTTATTATTGATGAAAAGAATTTGTCGACACATTATGTTTGTTCATTTTTACTTGAAGTGAAAATGAACGGTATTGTTGCAGAGGCTCTTTGATAAGGATTG
>JAJZHJ010000065.1 GCA_021804525.1 Bacteroidota bacterium
ATATTAAGTTGTTTTTCACAAAACAGCTTCATCTCTGTCAATCGCTCAGTCGACACTGCATCAGGGTTTTCCAATTCATTCAAAAAGGCAAAGATTTGATGTTTCGTTTCAACTAAAATACCGGCCAACAACTGTTTATAGGTTGTGGTTGGTTTTCTGAGCTTATCGGTTGTAATGTTATCAATATTTTTGATGAAAATAATATCGGCATCAATCCCGTTGAGATTTTCAATAAGTGCACCATGTCCGCCAGGACGAAAAACGAGCGTACCATCTTTCTCCCGAAACGGTTCATTCTGCAGGTCAGCAGCAATGGTGTCCGTTGCAGGTTTTTGTTGAGAAAAAGAGACTTTATAATGAACCTTCATCAGTTCTTCATAATAAGGTATCTGCCCTTTTAAATGGGATTTAAATAGTGATTCGTGGTCAGCTGAAATGGTGAAATGTAGTTGCACCTGTTGTGCAGCATTTGCAGCATAAAGCGCTCCTTCTACTAAATGTTCCTGAACAGGCGTTCGCGTTTCGGTAAGGTATCGGTGGAATAATAGCAAAGCCTTGGGTAGACTCCCGTAATTCAAGCCTTCAATGTTTAAGAGCAGGTCGATGATGGGCTTAAAATCACGCTGAAGAATCAATTCCGGAATGGCTTTCCCAGTGTGTTGAAAGCAGATTGCATTGAGATGGTCATAGAACGCAAAGTCGGCGATATGCTGAAAGAATTGAACGAGATGGGTTGTGGATGGTTCGTTTTCATGACTGTTTAGGAAAGCAAAAAGTTCGCTGAACATCCGTGTTGCAGCTCCCGATGCCGGAACAAATTTGACAATTTGTTTGTTCTGATGCTGATATTCTTTCCATGAGAGCAGATAATGATCTATTTCGTGTCCTTCAACATTAAGAATGCCATCGCCTATAGTTGCTGCCTTTTCGATATCTAAAGGAGAAAATCCGTTGACAAAAGCACGTAATTGGTTCTCAATTTGCTCCAAAGTGATCCCTTTTTTCTTGAGCAATTGTAAGTCTGCTGGTGATAATGTTTTCATAATAAATTAACTTATAGTAGTGATAGCCAATTTTCAAGCATTAGTGAATATGGGGGGTTAGTGAGGTGTATCCAAAGATTATTTAAATCAAAAAAGCATAATCAGACCTGATTGTCCATGAATAATAAATATCTTTGCCGAGCTAAAATCGAATTGGCTCAAAAGAGGTTGCAAGATACCTCTTTTTTTCAAACCAGCAAAATATAAAACGAATTCTGATGTTTAACAAAAAGTTAACCGTTTACACCTCTGGTACCTTTGATATGTTCCATGTCAATCATTTGCGGATGATTAATTATGCACGTGGATTAGCCGATATTTTAATTGTTGGCGTTAGTACTGATGAATTAGTCTCTTCGTATAAAACGACACCGGTAATCCCTTTTGTCGAGCGCATGCAGATTATTGAAGCGCTGAAGGCTCCGGATATTGTCATCCCGCAACATACGTTGGATCATACGGAAATTGTTAAGAAATTGAACATTGATGCGTTTGTTGTAGGAGATGATTGGTATGGAAAATACGATTATCTGAAAGAGTTGGGTGTTGAAGTGTTCTATTTTCCGTATGGAGATGGTGTGTCATCTTCGTCATTGAAAAAAACAATTTATGAGAACTACGACCAACATTTGAATGCCGAGCGACAAACTAAACCGAAATCCATTAAGCATGAAACAAACTTGTAAATTACTTACATCCAAGTGAATGAAAATAATTGACATGCGAGTTCCATACGTCCTTATACAAAAAATTATTATCGTATGAATAAAACGGCATTAGTCATAGGTGCCACGAAAGGAATCGGCAAGTCGCTTACCGAAAGGTTATTATGTGAAGGTTACTCCGTGATTATGACGTATGCCACAGATAGCGCAACTGCAGAATCTGTTTTCTCCTCGTTGTCACTTCGTTTCCCTGAACACGTTTTTTTGCTTCAGGCTGATAGCGGTGACTGGAGCAGCATTGATCTGATTGTCTCTTTTGTTGATGAACATCACGTGATGCTTGATGTCATTGTCTTTAATGCAGGAGCGACAGATCGTTCGTCATTTCTCTCTATACATCCTGAATCGTGGATGCAGATTTTTATGGTTAACGTGCATTTCCCAACATTCTTGTTGCAAAAAATCTATCCATATATTTCTCATGGTGGAAATGTGGTTTTCACCGGATCGTTAATGGCAATTCAACCTCACTCGCTTTCGCTTGCTTATGGTGTTACGAAAGCTGCCGTTCATGCGTTGGTAAAAAACTTAGTCAAATTTCTGATTGAAAAACAGGTTCGTGTCAATGCGGTGGCTCCTGGTTTTGTGGATACGGAATGGCAAAAAAATAAACCAGACGAAATTAGACATAATATCACTAGAAAGGTTGCGTCCGGTAGATTTTGTGACCCCGAAGAATTGACCGATGTTTATATGTTGTTGATTAATAATCACTATATGAACGGAGAAATCGTGGTTTGTGACGGTGGTTACAGCTATCAATAAACTACATACATTCGTAACTAATCACTTATTTTCGATACTTTTGAGGGGATTTGATTTACCTTGTTTCCTCCTTTTTCTTTACATGAATGAGTAGAGGTTGGGGTTGTCTGAATTTTTGACTAAATTTGCAAAGAGATTTTCTCAAAAAGAGATGTTGTCTTATATACTCTTTATTGTGCAATGAAATTAGATACACCTATATCATTTGAGGCTTCATTAAAGTCTTTAGATACAGAAAACTGGCTTGATAGAAAATTTTATCGTCCGGTTGGTTTTCGCATTGCAATGCTGTTGCGGCATACGTCCATTACACCTAATATTGTTACCATTTTTTCCATCTTTGTGGGCGTAGGAGCAGGATTGTTGTTTTACCCGCAAAATGCGCTTATCAATTTAATTGGGATCGTATTATTGGTCTTTGCCAATGTGTTAGATTGTGTGGACGGGCAATTGGCGCGCATTACCGGTATTAAATCGAAAGTAGGGCGAATTTTAGACGGGTTGTGTGGCGAAATATGGTTTTTGACATTTTATATTGTCCTGACGTTGAGATTAATTGCTGATACACACTTGGGTCTATGGATTGTTTTAATCGCTTTTCTATCCGCTTTTTCCCATTTCACACAAGCTTCTGTCTTGGATTATTATAAAACATTGCATCTTCATATTCTTAAAGGAGGCAGGGATAGCGAATTTGAAACTTCAAAAGATGTGCTGGATAGAGCTCGTTCTTTTTCATGGAAAACAGAACCATCGTATAAGCTTTTTACTTTGATGTATTATGTGTATACATTAAATCAGGAAAAGCGAACCCCCAAGTTACAGTGTTACATAGCGCATATAAAGACTAACTATCCAAACGGAATCCCTGAGAATGAAATTGCAAAGTTTAGAACTGAAAGTTTGAAAATGATGCCTTTGTTAGATTCTTTTACGTTCAATGCTCGCAGTATGATCTTGTTTATATCCTTGTTATTCAATATCGAATGGCTCTATTTTTTCTGTGAAATTGTCGTGCTGAACCCATTGTTGTTTTTTGCTATCCGACGCCATGAAAAAATGCTTGTTCGTTTGGATCAATAGTTATATGGCATGAAGAAACGAAACTCCAATATAGGTCGGAATATTTTTTTTGTGATAGGTCTGCTGGCCTTAGCATTGATGGCTTGGAGCATTGGATTTGGCACCATTATGCTGCATATTCGTAAAACAGGATGGTGGTTTTTTGCAATACTTGGTATGTGGGTGCCCACTTATTTAATTAATACCCTGGCTTTCAATACCATCATACGCGATGACAACCCTGAGAACCGAAAAGTTCCTTTCTTGCATGTCTTTAAAGTTACTTTGAGCGGTTTTGCCCTTAAAGCGGCGACTCCCTTAGGCTTTTTTGGAGGTGATCCGTATAAGGTAATGGAATTTAAATCACTTCTTGGTATCGAAAAGGCGACGTCGTCAGTCGTTCTTTATACCATGACGCATATTTCAGCTCACAGTATTTTCTGGTTGTTGTCCATTGTAGCAGCGGCTTTATTCTTGCCTATGCCAATCTTAGGCAAAGTTTTGTTATTGCTTCTGTTTGTCGTTTTTCTTGTCATATTGTTTTTCCTTTGGCGTGGCTATCGCAAAGGGATGGCTTTCCAATTTTTTAATTGGGCCTCGCGTATTCCATTCATCAAGAGGTGGGTAACTCCTTTCTTAGCCAACAATCAACATAAACTGCAAAGTATTGATACACAAATAGCTTACTTGTACAAATCAAGACGTCGCGCTTTTCTAAAGGCATTGACACTCGAATTAATTGCACGAATATGTAACGCGCTGGAGGTGTTTGTCATTCTACGACCTATTAACGTGGATGTCACAATTATTCAATCGATTATCATTTATTCCTTTATGAGCTTATTTACAAACATTCTCTTCTTTTCTCCCATGCAGATTGGAACTCGGGAAGGTGGATTTATGTTGGCATTCAGAGCGCTTGGGTTCCCTGGTGCTTTAGGAATTTATGTGAGTTTAGTAACTCGCGTTCGGGAACTTTTTTGGATCGGTATCGGAGTGCTATTGATGAAGGTGAAAGGATATTCTGTCCGCATGTCACACCAGGAAAATAGAATAAGTATGTAGACTCTTCTTGTATAAGAAAGTCATTTTATATCGTGATGTAAGTTTGAATGAAACGAACCGTAGTCGATGTCCACGTCTTTGAGAAAATATCTCCCTATTTTAGAAGTAAATGGGGACGTCGTTTTGCGCGTTTTCTCATGCACATATTGGCTCTCGACAGAGTAAACTGGGTTTATGGGCGGTCATGCCATAACACTGGCGCTGCTTTTGCCGAAGGCCTGCTAAACGATCTGGGCGTAAATTATCGACTTGGCAATGCCGAACGATTGCATCACTTGCCCGAGGGCGCGTTTATCACTGTGTCAAATCATCCTTACGGCGGCCTGGACGGCATTATGTTGATTCACCTGATGGCAGGTATTCGGCCCGATTATAAGGTGATGGTGAATGAAATACTGACGCTCATCGAAGCCATGGACGAAAATTTCATTTCGGTTAAGCCTCGTGTAGGAAACAAAACACATCCTCCAACTGCCGGTGTTAATGGTATTCGCGAAACGTTAACCCGCTTGCGCGATGGTCATCCTGTTGGTTTTTTCCCTGCCGGAGCTGTTTCAATGTTCAATCTTGGAAATTTTCGCATTAGAGATCGAGAATGGCAAACGGGTATTCTGAAACTAATTCAATTGGCCAAAGTTCCGGTAGTACCTATTCGTTTTTTTGATGGCAATTCACTGTTTTTTTACTTCTTGGGATTAATAAGTTGGAAAATCCGTTCCATTCGGATGCCTTACGAAGTGTTCAATAAGAAAGGACAACGTCCACGCATAGGTATTGGAAATGTGATTAGTGTAGAAGAACTTGCTCAATATTCCGACTACAAATCATTGGGAGATTTCTTGAGAAAAAAGATTTACGAAATGCCTAAACCTACCTCATACATCCCAAAAACTGCATTGAAATTTCCGCTGAACCCTTCTACGGATAAACCTCAACACTGAAGTGAAGTGCACAAGTCTCTATGCCTCACATATTGCTCACTCAATCTTTATCGTTTCATACTCCGCTTCCGATAGCCAAAAATCGGGACATACCACCTTTACCTCGTCATAGGTCAACTCATAGAGTTTGAATACCAATTCGTCAATTTCATGCTCCAAAGTAATGGTGTCTTGACTTTGTTGTTTGAGTGAAGAAATTGCTTTTGCTTTTTGTGAAAAGTTCGTTTGTTTCAAAGAATCAATCATTTTTATTGGCAGATTTTCAATAAACCGTTTGGCATAAGAAAAGTAGCCATTCTGGAAACAACTACTGTGTTTTTGAAGATAATAATCCAACAGGCAACTGTTTAGCAAAGCAAGTAAATACCAATAATCTATCTCATCTTTATCTTTCAATACAATGCCATATCCACCGGCATTACCTCCGCCAACAAAGTAGTATCCTTCGTTTTCATCAAAAATCATAGAGGATTTCTTTGCCAATACTTGTGTCATAAGTTTAGGTTGTTCAAATTGATCAAGATTTTTTGGATATACATAAGCAAACCAATTTTCCTGATCCATTTTGCCACTTTCTCGACCTCTCAGCTTTTGTTCGCATTCTTTGAGATAATTCCATATCAATGGATATTCAGATGAAAATTCGTGTTCTGAAATTAAAATGGCTTTTCCATCTTTGATTTTGTATGGGAATATAATATAGAGATTTTTAAAATCAACTTCATATCGCCTGATTTCAGCCCCTTTCAATAAAGGTTTTAGAACATCATCTTCTAATGATAGTTGTTTTTCTAAAGCTTTTGAATAATATTTTGATCCTCTTTTTCCCACTATATAAATCGGGTCAGCACTAGTAACGAGTCCCTGAAATATTTTTTTTGAAATGCTTTTAAGTTGAGTGCCTTGTTTTTCAATTTTCTCAAAGACACCTTGCTCCGAGCTATTTCCAAAAGTCCAATTTATACCTGTGCTGTTTTTAGAGTCGAAAACAATTGCTTCGACATCTTTCGTTGGACGATTTGAAACAAAACTGTTGAATGCTTCAGATTTGTCATTGCCCTTAAATGACACATAACTGAATAATGGCTGTGGTGAGTTTGAAAGATGAAGAATACAAGTGTATGTTGTAGCCGAAGAAAATATTTGCTCAGCGCGAAAGTCAACTATTCTTTTCATCCATTGATTATCAGAAAGAAGTTTTCTCAACCCTAATCCATAGTCAGAGTTGAAGAATTTATTCGGTTGAATAAAAATCAGATTCCCATTCTTTTTAAGAAGTGCCATACCTTTTTCTGCAAACAAAACATACAAGTCATAGTTTTTTGTTGCCGCCTTAAAATGCTTTGAGAATAAATCTTTTAGCGCTTTTTCAACACTCTGGATGCGCAAATATGGTGGATTCCCGATCACCACATCAAATCCATCCGTAATGCCAAACATCCATTCGGGTTCAAACCAGTTGGCAAAGTGATTTTGGTCGTAAGGATCGAACGTCGCTATTTGTTCCGCCACCTTCAGAATGGCCTCTTTGTTA
>JAJZHJ010000066.1 GCA_021804525.1 Bacteroidota bacterium
GCTTCGATCGATGATTTCTGCCGTGACACTTCCAATCAAATCCGATTCTTTTTGATCTTTTCCCCGCGTTCCCATGATAATCAACATCGGATCGCGTTCTTTTGCATACGTTAAAATAACATCTTCCGGTACTCCCTCCCTGATTTCTGTAGTTATTGGAACATTTGGTAATTCGTTGTTCTCCATTTTACGCTTTAATAAGTTGAAAAGATTACGCATATCTGTTTCAGCTTTCCGCACCAATTCTTTTATGGTTTCATTTTCGTAGATATCGTATGACAACGTCTCAGTGAGTTGCATCATTGAAAATGTCATGCTATAATAACTATGTAGCAATACAATACGTGCTTTCATTGAAGCCGCCATTTTAATGCCTAAATCGCATGTTCGGATTGAATAGTCGGAAAAATCAACCGGAATAAGAATCTCTTTAGGTGTCGTTTTATCCAAAATGTCTTCACCTTGTTGCTGGGCATATTCCATTTCTTCTACCACCATAAGCGCTCGTGCAAGATCATTTTCGGGTATTCTGACACGAATTCCAGCTGAGAGATCATTTGGCAAATCGTTTACAACATGAAGTCTAACTACAATTCCCTCACGTTCTAATAATGTTTTTAATAGATGCGCGCGTTCCTGTGTGTGAATGGCAATGGTTACAAAATTTGGTTCCATAAATATTGTGTTTTTGAAAGTGCACCAGCTATAGCCGTTACAAATATAACTCAAAAAAAACGGTTTTGTATAATCCATCGGTATTGAACAATTTTTTATGCTAATTGTTTGACAAATTAAAATATTATTCCCATATTTGGCAAAGAATTTATGAACACTAAACAGAGATTGCTATGAGTGAATCTAACTTACAATATGAGAATGGGATTAAAGATCAACAAATCTTTTATTCGAAAGTAATCAAGGCTGGTAAGCGCATTTATTATTTAGACATGAAGCAAAGCCGCTCTGGAGATTATTATTTAGCTATAACAGAAAGTAAAAAAACGGTGGTTGGAGCTGACCTTACCGCACAAGTTGTTTCCTTTGAAAAACATAAAATCTTTTTGTACAAAGAAGATTTTGAAAAATTTCTTGAGGGGATGCACGAACTGATTGATCTGATTAATACCAAGAATGAACAATCGGCACTTTCGAATGACTTAGAAAATGAGATATAACCTGCATTTTACTATATACATGATTGTCTTACATAAGATTTGTTCTGTGCTCTTTGTGTTCAATCTCCCGTCTAATTGATTTGAGAACCTCAATGGCTCCTTTTGGGAAAATCGTTACCTTTGCCAACAGTTTATATTTAAAGGGAACTTCCCGTAAATGAGACTTGAGTGGATTATTCAATGAAATTTATTCTTTACTATTGTGAAAAGTTTTGCAAGTGATAATTATTCGGGAGTCCATCCCGCCATTTTAGAAGCAATAACTGAGGCAAATCAGGATCATGCTTCATCGTACGGAAATGATTTTTATACCGAAAAGGCCGAAGCTGTGTTTCGATCTATTTTTGGAGAAAATATCGATGTGTTATTTGTGTTTAATGGCACTGGCGCTAACGTAGTGAGCCTACAATGCGCCGTGCAATCATTTGACTTGGTCTTGTGCGCCGAGACGGCACATATACATTCTGATGAATGTGGCGCTCCCGTCAAAGCAACTGGTTGCATGCTGCGCCCGATTGCTACATTCGATGGAAAGTTAACGCCAGAGCTGATCGAACCTTATCTAAAAGGATTTGGCAATATGCACAATGTGCAGCCACGCGTGGTTTCTATTTCCCAAACAACAGAATTGGGAACGATTTATCAAATTGATGAGCTAAAACGTTTATGTGATTTTGCCCATGCTAATGGGTTGGTAGTACATCTGGATGGCGCCCGAATCTCTAATGCCGTTGCAGCACTGGGTGTTGACATAAAATCATGTACGGTAGACTGTGGTGTGGATATTATGAGTTTTGGAGGAACAAAAAACGGGTTGTTAATGGGCGAAGCAATACTGATTTTTAATCCGGCATTATCAGTCAATGCACAATTTATCCGCAAACAAACTACGCAGTTGTTTTCAAAAATGCGATTTATCTCTGCTCAATTTCTGGCATTATTTGAGCATGATTTATGGCTCACAATGGCGCGTCATGCAAATCGCATGGCACAATTGCTTGCAAGCGAAATTAAACAACTGACATTCGTAGATTTAACACAGCCGGTCGAAGCAAACGCGTTGTTTGTCAAACTTCCGGCAGCTATTGTTGCCCCATTACAAAAAAACTTCCCATTTTATTTATGGGATGAAAAAAACGTAGAAGCCCGCTGGATGTGCTCGTATGACACAACTGAAGAGGAAATTCACCTCTTTGTAAGTCGGTTGAAAGCATTAGCCAAAGAACAGCATCTCATTTGATTTTAATTTGAAATGAGTAGCGATTGTGTCGTGATTGTGAATGAATAATTAATTGAATTCTACTGTGTTTTTCAAAGATATTATTGGTCAACAAGCTATTAAGCAAAGATTGCAGAATTTAGTGCACGAGGAGCGTATACCTCATGCATTGTTGATAAGTGGAGCTGAAGGCATTGGCAAATTGCCTTTGGCACTAGCTTTTGCTCAATATGTGAGTTGCGAAAGGCGTACTCACGAGGATGCTTGTGGCTCATGCCCGTCGTGTGTCAAATTTGCCAAATTAGAGCATCCAGATCTTCATTTCGTATTCCCAATCATTAAAGCCGAAGGCTCTAAAACGGCGATTTGTGATGATTTTGTGTTTGATTTCCGGCGATTCGTTCTCAATAATCCATATGGGACTAATAATGAGTGGATCAATCGGATTGCTTCTGGTAAACAAGGCATGATTTACGAAGCAGAAAGCAGCGAGATTGTGCGTAAATTGAGTCTCAAAACGTATGAGTCAGAATACAAAATCATGATTATTTGGCAACCGGAGCGTATGCACGCTGTATGCTCCAATAAACTGCTGAAAATATTGGAAGAACCGCCTGAAAAAACCTTGTTTCTGCTGGTTTCCGAACAACCTGATGCGTTATTGACAACAATACAGTCACGCACTCAACGTATCAGTGTACCCTTGATTGATCGTGAAGATATGTCAAAAGCCATTCAACGACAATTTAATTTGACGGAAGAACAATCATGGCACGTGGCACGCATTGCCAATGGCAATTTTCACAAGGCCATCGAAGTGATAGAATCAAGTGAAGAGCAACAGTTTAATTATGATCAATTCGTTTTTTTTATGCGCAAAGCATATCAGCGTAATGTTTTTGAATTGAAATCTTGGTCGGATATGATGGCTAAAATCGGACGAGAAAAACAAAAAAGTTTCTTTCGTTATGTTCAAAGGATGTTACGAGAAAATTTTGTTCTAAATCTTCATCTGGAAGAATTGAACTATTTAAATCAAGATGAGAGCCAGTTTTCTCAAAAATTCTCACCCTTTGTAAACGAACGTAATATTGAAGAAATGATGGAACAAGTTGCTTTGGCTGAGGCACACATTGAAAGCAACGTGCAAGCTAAAATGGTTTTCCTTGATTTGTCGCTAAAATTCACTCATTTGTTGAAAAAGTAGTAACTTTGCCTCTTGTAGTCGTATGGATACTTTCTTCCGTGTATGCGGATGATTTTGTATCAATTGCAATTTTCGCAAACAAAAGAAACGACAGTATTTTTATTTAGAACGTCTTACAATGGATTATATATCATCCCCCGGCGGTTGCCGGATGAATAAAAAAGGAACTCAACACAATTCCGATAAAAAACTAAGCACCTTCGACTGGTTGTGCGACCTGCAAGAAACGCATGACGATTGTTCTTTTGTGGAAGTGCAGTTTAAAAACACGCGTAAAGGCTATTATTTAAATAGCAACCAGTTGAAACTTGAAAAAGGCGATATGGTAGCTGTCGAAGCAACTCCGGGTCACGATATTGGTGAAGTAACGCTCACAGGCCGTTTAGTGGAATTGCAAATGCGTAAAAATGGAATCAACTCCAAAAAAGCAGAAATTCGCAGAGTATATCGCAAAACACGTCCGGCTGATTTAGAGAAATATGAAGAGGCTAAAGCCAAAGAACACACTACAATGATCAAGGCCAGGTGTCTTGCGTCCGATCTTCATCTCAATATGAAAATAGGAGATGTGGAATATCAAGGGGACGGCAACAAAGCCATTTTTTATTACATAGCTGACGAACGGGTTGATTTTCGCCAATTGATTAAAGTTTTAGCAGAAGAATTTGGCATCCGCATTGAAATGCGACAAATAGGAGCGCGACAAGAGGCCGGACGTATTGGAGGAATAGGTCCTTGCGGCCGTGAATTGTGCTGCTCAACATGGATGGGTAATTTTGTTTCTGTGGCCACTAATGCTGCTCGATATCAAGACTTGTCGACGAATCCTCAAAAATTGGCCGGACAGTGTGCTAAATTGAAATGCTGCATCAACTATGAATTAGATACATACATTGATGTTCAGAAAGATTTCCCCTCAAAAGAATTGCCGCTTGAAACCAAGACAGGAACTTTTTTCCATTTCAAAACAGATGTGTTTAAGCGTCAAATGACCTATTCGTCAGCTCCGGGAATGGCTGCAAATTTAGTTGTTCTCTCTGTCGATCGCGTGAAAGAAATTCTTGCTCTCAATCGCAAGGGTGAGAAAGTGAGTGCATTAGAAGAAAAAGAGGAGAAAACAAGTGTTGTCAATGTTGATTATCAAAACGTTGTCGGGCAAGACAGTCTCACTCGTTTTGACCCTGCTAAAAAGAAAAAGAATAAATCTCGATTCAAAAAACATGGTTCCGCAAATCATCCGCAATCTGATAATTCATAGCATTTTGACTGGATTTGGTTTGTTACTCATCGGGTGCAACTCCAATTCTCTCTATAATCGATATAGGTCATTACCTAATGACGGGTGGAGCAAAGATAGCGTTGTCTATTTTAACTTTACCGTTCATGACACAGTTTCGCGATACAATGTGATTGTTACCTTGCGGCATCGAACAACATATCCTTACCAAAATTTTTGGATGTTTATTGATGAAATGTCACCAAATAAAACTATTGTAAAGGACACAGTAGAATGTTATCTAGCAGATGATAGAGGTAGATGGTTGGGGAGAGGATTGAGCATTTACTCCATGCCTGTGTTGATTGCTCATGATAAGCAGTTTAAACATGTCGGGAATTATACGTTCTCTATTCGTCAGGGAATGCGTGATGACGTGTTAACAGGAGTAGACGCCATTGGGTTGGAAATTTCAAAATAGCGACGGATTACATTGTATCTTCATAAACTTACATTATTATGCAAATCACCATAATTGGAGCTGGAAACATCGGCGGAGCCATTGCCAAAGGATTATTTCAACAAAAAAATGCTTCAGGCCAATTGCAAGTTTGCCTGTCGGATGTCAATAAGGAGAAATTGGAACAAGCGGCTTCCTTTTGCGACCAAACATTTACGAACAACGTACAAGCCATTGCCGAAGCAGATATTATTATTATTGCAGTGAAGCCTTGGTTAGTGGAAATTGTGCTTGAAGAGATTAATGAATCTCTGAATCCGGAGCGGCATATCTTGGTTTCTGTTGCTGCCGGTGTCACTTTAGAGACAATCAATCACCGTCTGCAATATGTCTTTCCCATTTATCGCTTGATACCAAACACAGCTATTGCGCTCGGGGCAAGTATGACGCTAATTGCATCTCAAAATACTACCGATGAACAAGATACGTTGATTGGTAGTTTCTTTGAAAAATTAGGGAAAGTGTTGTTTATGCCTGAAACGTTGATGAGTGCTGCAACATCATTAACTTCGTGTGGCATTGCGTATGCTTTGCGATATATTCGAGCTGCAACAGAAGGAGGTGTGGAGATGGGATTCTCGGCGACGCAAGCACAAGAAATGGTGGCACAAACTTTAATTGGTGCTGCTACACTGTTACTGCATAATAAAAGCCACGCAGAGGCAGAAATTGATAAGGTGACTACTCCAGGAGGTCTTACTATTAAAGGATTGAACGCGATGGAAGAGGCAGGATTTACTCGTGCTGTTATCGCAGGTCTCAAGGCAAGTAGATAGTTTTCAAAATAAAGCATTTGTTTATAGGCGTAGTATGTTTTCCAGCATAGGAACACCTATTGTTGCAGGTTGTTGGATAAAAGTAATTTTTTTGTTTGCATGTGTTTCAACTACCTTTGGATCAATAAGGTATATTGGAACTTCTTTAGGTAAATAATGAATTAATCCCGCTGCAGGGTAAACATTCATTGAAGTGCCTACAATAACAAAAAGATCCGCTTGCCGAATAATACCTATAGATTGTTCAATGGCAGGAACTGCTTCTCCAAACCAAACCACAAAAGGGCGCAATTGACATCCGAGTGGGCAAGTGTCACCCAAATGAATATAGGGGGCATCCGAAGGTAACGTTACAATATAAGAAGGATCACAAGTTGAGCACACTTTGGTAAGCTCTCCATGCAGATGTAGAACGTGATAACTGCCAGCTCGTTCGTGCAAGTCATCAATATTTTGAGTAATCACTTCAACCTCAAAGAACTCTTGTAATCTTGCTAACCCTAAATGCCCTTCATTAGGGACTGCTCTAAGCAATTCTTCACGCCGTTTAGCATAAAAATTCAATATCAACCCAGGATTTGCTGTCCATCCTTCGGAGCTAGCAACGTCTTCCACTCGAAACGACTCCCATAAACCGCCTGCATCACGGAACGTGCGAATACCGCTTTCAGCGCTAATGCCTGCTCCCGTTAATACTACAAGCTTTTTCATGTTGGAAGTTTTTACATCGTTGCAACGAGATAATTCACAAAAGGATTGGCATAAATATTAAGTAATTTAAGTCGCAAAAAGGATTCGTCTTTGTTTGGCAAGTCAATTTTTGCAATTTGTTCATGTAGGTAATTTTCAAACCTCGCTTTTTCTTCATCCGAATATCCTCCCATCGCTTGTTCAGGATACAGCTGATCGTAAGCTATCCGATTGGAAGCATAAATATGATAATTTCGATGTATTTGATTATCAATTGCTTTCGCTATAGCACTAAACTGCTCCGCTCGTGGGAG
>JAJZHJ010000067.1 GCA_021804525.1 Bacteroidota bacterium
CTCGGGGAATGGAATATGAAAAAAAGCCAGGGAAGGAAGCGGATAACCCTGTTTTGAAGTATATTTTATGCTTTGCCTTCTGTACCAAGCTATCTGATTACCTCTGATCCAGTCATAGTACCCTAACGTGGAATCGTGCGTATATGAATTGGAATCAAATAAGTAAATAATCCACTTATTCGAGGTTCCATCATCTGATTTTATTGGCAATGTACAATTCCCAACACCTTGAATGGTACTATCGCTGTTGTAAGTCAAATTATAAGGATTGGCTTGAATAATTTTCAACATTTGCTGTTTACTCAGGTCAGTTTCCGTATCATGATTGCCAAATGTGATTGCAAAAGGCACTTTAGTTTCTAACATGAGCTGTGTAATCTTTCTCCAGGCAACGGCAGCCCCTTTTGACACTACAATATCACCGGTGAAAACTACCAGATCAGGTTTTTCTGCCTGAATGACATCACGCATTAGCAACATAGTGCTGTCATTTTCTTTTTGATAGTTACTCTTCTCAATCCAGTGAAGATCAGTAAATTGAACAATCTTAAATTTATCGTTATGAAACTTTAGAATGGGGATGCTACCGGCTATCTCCGAATAAGCACTCATTAAAAATAGCAAATAATATAGTCTAACTTTCTTCATTTTTATACAAACTAAAATTGAATGATTAGGGCTTGCAATTCGGTGTTACTTTGAAGAGGAATATAATAAAAGTGGCAATCTAAAAATAGACTTTTTAACTGAGAATCATCAGCACATGCCATAAAAGAACATTTCCTCAATGGAGCCAAAACTCACTTCAAATTGCCGCTTTTAAAAATCAACTATGGAAGTCTTTGGAGCTTTTGCGCTGTTGGACTTTCTCAAAAATAACCATGAAAGCGATATATGAAGTACGCTCATTGAAACAATAGTAGGAAATGCTTCACTTAAGATATTAAATAACTAATCCGCAGATTTTTGAATAGTGCAAACTTATGACCCTCTGTTTTAATTTTGGCATTACATGTCGATGCCACCAAGATCACTTAATTTGAACCTTCTTTGAAACTATGCACATCACCCATAAGTCCTCAATTGTCTTTTGTAAACTTTCAATGGCTTAACCACTCTTAAAGTCAATTGATTATTATGATTAAGTTGCATTTATTGGGGACATGTCTGCTTTATCCTATAACCTAAAAACAAGCACTTTACCCAACAAATGCAACTTTTTGAATTAGTTAATTAGATATTATTGTAAATACCATGGTATTCCATCAGTTCCATCATATCCATTGTACTGCTCTTGAACTGCCTTTTTATAGTTTACAGGGTTAGTTAATTTCTCATTTTGATCATACATCCAGCGTGTAGGATATACAGTCTTACTATCAGGATTCATACTCGTAGTTGGATCTAAAGGAAAGTTAGGATAGCCCGTACGAAGGAATTGAGCATAATTCCCCCCATTGCCTTGAAAGAAATCTAAAAGCCATCTTTGTGTCCATATCTGGTGCAAACGATCAGTTGTAGTTCCTGTTGTTGCATAAGCAGCCGCACCAGTAAAATAATTATCAATATAGGTCTGATCAATAGCCATTCCATGAGTATATGAAGCCGGTGCAGAAGGCAAGGTCATATAATAACTAAGTATGGACTTTACTCCGTTTTCGTAGTAATCTTTTGCATTGCCGGAAACCCAACCTTCTTCAATTGCTTCAGCAATAATAAAGCACTGCTCCGAATAGGTAAATAAAAGCATAGGATCTCCCGCTTTAAATGCCACATAGCGTTTATTTAACAAAGAATACATGCCATTTTGATTATTGAGAGCTAAAGCATCAGCCGATAATTCTGTGGGAGCACCTTCATAAGCAGCAGTATCATTTTCTTGTTTGCCACTATTAATCAAGGCTTGGGCTGGTTCAGCGAAATAAAACAACCTACGGTCATTAAAGTTTTTCAACGCATCAACCACTAACTTTGAAACACCATCATAAATCCGCGTACTTTCTCCACTCCAGAAAGGGTGAGATGCGTTTGGATTATCAGAATATACTAATTGAAAATTATCACTATTGTCAACCATTAAATGATTTGCAGCTACTATTTCAGCAAAACGAGCTTTTTGCGCTGGTGTAATTTGCTTACTAATAGTCTGCAATATTTTCAATTGCAGTGCATTACAAAGCATACGCCATTTGGTAACATCGCCATTGTACATTATATCACCATCAAAGTTTTGCCCTGTTGCAAAATCTTGTTCTGCAGTTTTCAAATCATTTAGTATTTCCACAAACACATCTGCTTGCTTATCATATTTGGGCTGATATATTCCTTCCTCTGCCATTCCCGCCTCTGAATATGGAATATCACCCATATCTAAGGTCATTGAAAATCCGTACCAGGCTTTCAAAAACAAAGCTAATCCTTGATATGAAGATTCTGTTGGCGTCCCTTTTGCAAATTCGACCATTCGTTTGAGATCAGTTAAGTTCACATACGATCCAAAACTTCCATAAGGCCAATAAGAATAATAGTATTGGTAAGGATTAGGGTTGGTTTGAAGAATTGCCGTATGTTTACAAAATAAGTTTGCAGTAGAGAAATCCGTTGGATTAGGATTCCAAAACCTGAATGTACTTTCCAATACCCCAGTAGCAAGCATTGCAGGTGAAACAGAAGTTACTGCATCTGGGTTTGTATTTAATTCCACAAAATTGCTACATGAACTTGCAATTGTGATGGAAATTATGGTTGCAATTATGTAATATATTTTTTTCATTGCTTAGTTATTAAAATGTTACTTTAATATTACCACCAAGATACCTTACTGATGGATCAGAAAAGTCTTCTACGCCTCCGTCAGGGTCAGAATATTTGAATTGCTTTGCCCACAACAATACATTTTGTCCCACAAAACTGATAGATGCGGCTTTAGCCCACCCACGCAAAAATTTAACGGGAACAGTGTATGTTAATGAAATTTCACGAAGTTTCATGAAAGTTTTGGAATACGTGTCTGCACGACTTCCAGCACCTCCCCAGGCACTACTGTTATGTAAATCTATTATATACTGTTCATAGGTAGTTGCTACATCATTGGGGGCAAAAACACGAGTATCACTCGTAATATTACCATACTGATCATAAGTAACCGACCCTGACACCACTTTCACCCCCTTACCAACAAAGTTTTTGGAACCTGGCGTAGCAACATCTAATGCTCTGGCCGCTGTAACAGAATTGGGATGAACCCCTGCTTGCCACATATAGCTTTCTGTTCTTGTATTCATTATTCCTCCAACTGCACCATCAACAGCTACATATAAGCTGAGGTTTTGATATCTTAAAGTAGCATGTACACCCCAGACAAAATCAGGATCACTCCAACCAAATAGTGAGTTATATTGACTATATTGGAGTCTCCCATTACTGAACACAAGATTTCCAGATGGATCGTGTATATAATCATTGCTTACAAAAGCATCAACACGGTTTCCAACCTTTACCCATGGCTCTTTAGTTGAATAGGTTGAGTCTAACTTGGTATAATAGGTCGCATAACCTGAAAGGTTAATTCCTAAATCCAATTGCCAATCTTTATTCTTTAGTGGTGTGCCTGTAACTTCGAGCTCCCATCCACGACGAGTTCTTTGCTCTTTAGTATTAATATAGTTACTGTTGTACCCGGTTGCTGACGAAAGTGGCGCGTATTCCAAAAAGTCGTACATTAATTTACTATAGTAGGACATATCAACCATCAAACGATTTCTAAATACCATTCCTCGCATTCCCACCTCAAATGTATTAGCACTTTCAGGAAGGAGACCCGGCGAATATAACGAATTAGGAGCAGACGCACCATTCAAAGTATTCCAAATGCCACTGTTAATCGTATAAACACTATTCACTGCATAAACATCAGCCGGTGTTTTTGACATTGTCCATGAACCTCTCACCTTCCATAGGTCAAGCCAATCTTTTGTACGTGGTAAAAGTTGTGAAATTACAAAACTTCCTGCAACTGATGGATAAAAGTATGAACGTGTACTGACTGGCATTGTTGAACTCCAATCATTACGACCGGTTGCTTCTGCATATATTAATTTATTCCATGATAAAGCGACACGTCCATAGAGCGAATTTACTTGCCGACGATTTGTGCTTGCTGATACATTAGCAGGATTAACCGATGCATTCAGGGAGAAAAACTCAGGCACAGAAATACCACCTACTGTATTAGCGTTCATATTATAATCTTGTTGAAAGAATATGGTCCCTCCTGCAAGATAATCTACCGTGAAATTATCAAATGCCCTATTTCCAGTTAGTAAAAAATCACTATTGATACTAGATCCTTGAGTTTGTCCAACAACATAACCACCTGTCATATAGCCATTCCAAGTGTATTGATTACCAGGCACACCTGTATTTCCTGTATATAGATATGATCCCCATGATGTCCTTAGCTGCCCTCGATTAGTATAAAAGTCAACTCCGGAACGAACAGTCGCTTTCAACCAGTTGGTAACATCATAGCTCGCAGACAAATCTGCATTAAAGATATCGCGTGTCTCCTCATTTGTTTTTTGGTATCTGTCGAAATAAGGGTTGTTTGAACCTGAAGGATAAGTCCAGTTTTGTGACTGGTCTTTTACAAGCCAATAGTTATTTTTGTAGTCCAAAATATTATAATCAGGAGATGACCAAATTAATAATGAATACATAGGGTCGTACGAAGTATACCCATTAGATCCCATATTAGGTGAAAATTGTCTGGCATACGATAAGTTTGAACTCAATTTGAATTTATTCAAATTGATATCTCCACCGAAAGAGTAAGTATATTTATCCAATTTAGAATTGGGATATTGTCCCTTATTTTCTGTCCAGTTAAGCGAGCTTCTGAGAGAGACAACTTTATCTTTATACCCAACATTAACATTATTGTTGGTTACATAACCTTGTTCCAGAAAATTTTTAAAGTTATTTTTCCCAATAGGTAAATATGGATAATCTCTGTAAACTTTCAAAATAGGGTCCCATTGATTTAGAATTTGTCCGTTCATGGTCGTTCCCCATGAACTATCAGAGTTTTTATCATAGGTATTATTTTCACCACGGCCATAGACACTTTGCGTCTTTGGAATAGCTAAAAATCCAGCAGAGAACATGGTATTAGTTGCAAAATCTACAGATATTCCCCCTTTCCCTGTACTGCCATTTTTTGTTGTAACCAAAATCGCACCATTTGCTCCGCGAAAACCATAAAGAGCCGATGCTGTTGCACCTTTTAATACGCTCATTGATTGTATATCTTCTGAAGATATATCGCTAAGAGTTTTATTAGCATAAGCTACTCCATCTATTACCAATAAGGGTGTCTCACCACGAATAGTTAACACTGGAGCAGCACCAAAATCGGTTGAATTTTCAACTAAAAGTCCTGCTACTTTCCCTGTCAGGGAGGTAGCAACATCAAGACCCGAAACTTTCTGTAAGTTTGCACCGGATACCTCTTGAACCGAATACCCAAGGGCTTTTTCGGAACGTTTGATACCCAATGCGGTCACTACCACTTCGTTCAGAGCCTTAACACTTTCCACCAATTGCACATTAATTACCGATGAATTTCCCACTAGCACATCTTTACTTTCCGAGCCGATATAGGAATATTGAATCACTGAATGAGCCGGAACCTCTAATGTATACCGCCCATTCACATCCGTAATGGTACCTTTGTTTGTACCTTTAATTACCACACTTGCACCAATCAGTGGAGTCCCCTGATCATCTTTTACGACCCCTTCAATCCTTTTCATAATTGGTTGGGCACTATTGTTAATTTCAGGGTTATTGTTAAACAACAAAATTTGTTTATTTTTCAACTGAAACCCAATATTTTTTCCCTCGAAAATTTGTAATAAAACCTCTTTTAAGGGTTTATCCACAACATTTATCGTCACTTTTTGGTTGGTGTCAGTTGAGTTGTCGCTGTAGAAAAACTTATATCCGGTCTGTTTACTCAGATCATTCAGTACATTTGACAGTGTTACATTTGCCGCATATAAGGTTACTTTCTTGTCTTGTGCAGCAAGAGTTTGGATGCCAATGAATTGTACCACAAACAAAAGCATCAGCACACTCAACATTCGCCCGCCAATAAAGGCACCACGAATAAAACTTCGAACAAAATCTGTTCTTGTTACTTGTCGTTTACTGTTCATAATTCATTTGTAATTTAAGATTAATACTAAAGTCAAAAACACCAAATTAAAAATAGATACCTCCTTTTTTTCTTGTTCCATAGTAAAATGTTTTAATGATTAATAAAATACGAACAAAATACCTATTAGCTACTCAACACAATCGGACATACTTTTGGCTAACAACGAATTCTTCCGAAGTCAAGAATCACTGTTTCTACCTGAGAATCACTGACTTTCTCTCTGTGTTAATGGAATATTGTACCTGGGGCGTAATAAAATGAATATCGCTTAGGATTTCTTTCAGTGGCTCGTTTTCGATGGTGATATTATAGGTTAAATTAGATATGTTGTCATTTCTAACATCAAACGTATAGCCATATTTCTGAGTCAATTTTTCGACAACAGCAGCAAGCGTCTCTCTCTGAATTACCACTTGTCCTTTAGTCCAGTCTGCAATATCGGCAATATTGATTGACTTTACAAAATATTCTTCTGTTCGTTTGTTATAACACAATTGTGTTCCGGGTTTAAGTTCCGATAATATCTTGTTATCCTTTGCATTATCGATAATCTGTACTTCCCCTTCCTTCAGGCTGGTATATGAATAAATTTCATCAGAACAAGCATCTACATCGAATTTTGTACCTATATCTTTAACTGAATAAATTCCCACATTCACCATGAACGGAGTTTCCTTATTATGCGTCACTTCAAAATAAGCTTCTCCTCGTAAAGTCACCTTACGCGAACCCTCATTAAAATTTGTCGGATAAATCAGTTTTGAATTCTCATTCAAAGTTACTTTAGTCCCGTCACTAAGCAGCAAG
>JAJZHJ010000068.1 GCA_021804525.1 Bacteroidota bacterium
ACAAGCATTCCTAAAATTGCAAAAAGAATTCGGCAGTTTCGACAACTATATCTGGCAATTCACAAACCATCAAACCATTATCAATCACTGGCTCAATCATACAAATATCCCCACCAGCACAAAAGAATCCGATGCAATGAGTAAATCGCTAAAAAAGAATGGATTTAAGTTTGTAGGAACTACGATTTGTTATGCCTATATGCAGGCTACCGGTATGATTAACGATCACACTGTAAACTGTTTCAGATACAATGAAGTTCGGGAAAACAAACAATAACACCATAAATGGCATCTTATCCCGAGGAGATTCACAAACAATTTTGTTCTATTCTAACTACGGAAGCAGAAACTCTACAAAGCAAACGCCACCAACAATCAACTTGTCGATAGCGTTTTTGCTTTGTAGCATAGAACGTTCACTACCTTTACCTATTATCTATTCATTAAAGATCTGTAATCAATCGGAACTTCGGGACTAACCACTTCATTATAATCCAGGCAATTAAATAAGCTGACGCACACACAGCAAATAAAATGGTGTAAGCTGTTGCCGGATGAGCAGCATATAAATCGGTCATCCAACCTGCCAGTTTTTGTAACAAAACGCCTCCAACGCCTCCCGCTGCAGTACCTATACCTGTAATCGCACCTACCGCTTTTTTAGGAAACATATCCGAAACCGTGGTAAACAAATTAGCAGACCATGCTTGATGTGCTGCTGCACCAATACAAATAACCGTGATAGCTAAAATAGAGGCATAATACCCAAAATGAGCCACATTACCAAAATATTGAGTCGTAATCAATAACAAAGGAAAGAGTGCAATCAAAAACATGGCCGTCATGCGCGCTTTGTAAGTTTGCCATCCACGGTTCATAAAAAACATTGGAATACCGCCGCCAAAGATACTTCCTATAATAGCAACCCCAAAGACAATAAATGTAGGCCACATCACTTGTTTGGTTGTCATGCCGAATTGTTTCGTCAAATAATCCGGTAACCAAAACAATAAAAACCACCACACACCATCTGTCATGAATTTTCCTACAACGAACGACCACGTTTGTTTATAGGTGAGTAATTTGAACCATGAAACCTTAACAGGATTTCCTGCGGCAATCGATGCAGCAGCGGCTTCTTTTTCGTCAATATCACTATGAATGTAATTGTATTCAGCTTCGGATAAAATGCCCTTTTCTCTTGCTTTAGCAGGTGTGTCGTAAATCCAAAACCAGAAAATAAGCCAAATAAAACCGACTCCTCCAGTCAATATAAAAGACATTTTCCATCCCAATTCAGCTCCGAAAAACAATAAACACCAAGGTACAAACAAAGCAGATATCATGGCTCCAATGTTAGAACCACTATTGAAAATACCGGTAGCCAACGCCCTTTCTTTTTTTGGAAACCATTCTGCAACTGTTTTAATGGATGCAGGGAAGTTACCTGATTCGCCCACTGCAAACACACTACGAATCATCATATGCATTCCCACCAATTTTCCAACAAAAGCATTTCCAATACCTGCCAGTGACCAGATAATAAGCGAAAAGGCTAATCCTAACTTGGTACCAATCTTATCAATGAATGCTCCCGAGAACAAGGTAACCCCTGCATAGAAAGCTGTAAAAATAGATGTCAGATTAGCAAAATCCGTATTTGACCATCCAAATCCTTGAGGCGAACAAAAATATTCTTTCAAAAAGCTGATCACATTACGATCCATATAATTGATCGTAGTAGCAAAAAGCAGCAGACTAATAATAAGCCACCGATAACGGCCAATTTTCTCAACAACTTCAGTTTGTTTATTCATGATAGAGATATATTTATGGTAGATATGCAGCTAACAAAGCCACAATTTATAAAGATTTTTTTGCTTTTTCAATGCTTGCAAAAGAAGATTTACACAATTCAGTGATAATGTTCCACTCTTGATTCGCCACGACCTCTTTTGGAAACAAATTGGAACCCATGCCTACGCAAGCAACGCCGGCCTTAAACCACGCCATGAGATTTTCATCCGTAGGTTCAACGCCCCCAGTCACCATGATATTTGTCCAGGGCATCGGAGCCTTTACATTCTTAACAAACGAAGGACCTCCCACACTGCTTGCCGGAAATACTTTGACAACATCAGCTCCCAGTTCCTGCGCCATGCCAATCTCACTCACGGAACCACAACCTGGTACATAAGGCACACAACGACGATTACACACTTTGAAAATATCAGGATTCAATATGGGGCTAACAACAAAATTAGCACCCAATTGCAAATAGAGCGAAGCTGTACCTGCATCAACAACAGAACCGATACCTAAAATCATATCGGGACACTGTTTTGCAGACCATTTCACTAACTCGGCAAATACCTCAAAAGCAAAATCGCCGCGATTTGTAAACTCGAAGGTGCGAACTCCGCCTTCATAACATGCTTTCACGACATTCTTTGCCACTTCAATATCTTTGTGATAAAACACAGGCACCATGCCGGTTTCCATCATTGACGTGAGTACTTGAATCTTATTAAATTGCATAATGTATTTACTATTTTGAAAATTACGACTTACTATTGCACGTAGACAATCCAGTTTCTATTTCTGATTGTGATGAAATCTCATTTATCGTGAGACTCTGCCGCTTCCGTCTCCTTTCATCAAATTTTCTACTTCAGTTACGGTTGCCAAATTAAAATCCCCATATATGGTATGCTTAAGACACGATGCAGCCACAGCAAAATTCAAAGCTTGCTGATCATCGTTCTTGTAAGTCAGCAATCCATAAATCAATCCGCCCATGAATGAATCACCGCCCCCTACCCGATCTACAATATGTGTAATATCGTATCGTGGGGATTGATATAAGAGATTTCCATCATACAAACAACCACCCCACGTGTTATGGTTTGCATTGATTGAACCCCGTAAGGTGATAATCACTTTTTTGGCATTTGGAAATTTTGCCATCATTTGCACACAAACCGATTCAAATTCAGCCGCATCAATTTCACCTCCTGTTTTTTCAACATCAAAGGATTCCGGTTTAATACCAAACACTTTTTCGGCATCTTCTTCGTTGCCCAAAATGACATCACAACCTGCGACCAAAGCCGGCATCACTTCCGATGCAGCTTTTCCATATTTCCACAAATTCTTCCGATAATTCAAATCGCATGAAACAGGAACACCCAATTTGTTAGCTACCTGAATCGCTTCCAAACAAGCTTCAGCAGCACCTTGTGACAATGCAGGCGTTATACCTGTCCAATGAAACCAGTCTGCTCCTGCCAACACTTCCTCCCAGTTAATCATACCGGGACGAATGTCAGCAATAGACGAATGTGCTCTGTCATAAACCACTTTGCTTGGACGAGCCACCGCACCTGTTTCAAGAAAATAAATACCTAATCTTTCGCCGCCATAAAGAATGTGATTCGTCATAACTCCATGTTTATGAAGTTCTTTCACACACCACTCGCCAATATCGTTTTGTGGTAGACGGGTTACAAAATCGGCATTCAAACCATAATTTGCCAATGAAACAGCTACATTCGCTTCTCCACCTCCAAAAGAGGCATTCAATTGTGTTGCTTGACTAAAACGCTCATATCCGGGCGTAGCTAATCGAAGCATAATCTCACCAAAAGTTACAATTTTCTTACTCATCACTTTTCTTTCAATATTAAAAATTGGTTTTCCAATCAATTTTACAAAGAAACAACTTTTTTCTCTTTCCAGAAAATATCATGGTCAATTCGTTGATCTTATTCCTAAAAAAGAACTAACGATTAATAGCTAAACCATGGAATAAATCAATCAGTTAAAACTGAAAATAATCAGCTGCATTCTGATAACTGATCGCTTCGACCATTTTTCCAAGGAATTCCAACTCGCTTGAAGGAAGTTTTCCTTTTTCGACATCATTACCAATAAGGTTGCACACTACACGGCGGAAATATTCATGCCGGGGGTAAGAAAGAAAACTACGCGAATCCGTCAACATTCCAACAAAACGACTTAATAATCCCATCAAAGATAATGAATTGATTTGAGAAGTTATACCGGCTTCCTGATCAAGAAACCACCATCCGGAACCAAATTGAATTTTTCCTGCTACACTACCATCCTGATAATTGCCAATCATGGTAGCTACCAATTCGTTATCACGTGGATTCAAATTATACAGAATAGTCTTCGCCAATTGATTCTTCAAATCCAATTGATTCAGAAATTTTGACATTGATTTTGCTACTGTAAAATCTCCGATCGAATCGAAACCGGTATCTGGTCCTAATGATGTGAGTAAGCGATTGTTATTGTCACGCAATGCACCGTAATGAAATTGTTGTGTCCATCCTGCAGCCCAATCCATCAAAGCAAGATCAAACAATACTGCAGACTTAAATTTAAGTACTTCATCCGAACACAAAATTTTTCCTCCAAGCACCTTTCTGAAAATTGTATCGATCTCAGTTTGAGAATAATCTGCGGCATAAAACTCTTCAATGCCATGATCACTCAGTTTGCATCCCAGCGACGAGAAGAAATCATGACGTTTCTGTAAAGCTTCAACCAAATTGGCGTAAGTTGAAATTGATATCTCCGAAACTTCAGATAATTTCTCAACATAAGCCCTATATTTTACTGGGTCTTCTACGGCCATCACTTTATCTGGTCTCCATGCAGGTAAAACCTTGATTTCAAATCCTTCATTGCGCAATGATTGATGATATTCCAATGAATCAACAGGATCATCCGTTGTACAAACCACTTCTACATTAAACTTTTTCATCAATCCACGAGCCGAATATTCCGGGGTACGTAATTTAGCGGTACATTCTTCATAAATTTCACGTGCACTTCCTGGCTTCAATAAAGTATGAACTCCAAAGGCACGTTGCAATTCCAAATGAGTCCAATGATACAAAGGATTTCGCATGGTGTAAGGAACAGTTTCTGCCCATTTTTCGAATTTCTCCCAGTCAGAAGTCCCTTTTCCAGTACAAAACCGTTCATCAATTCCATTTGCACGCATCGCTCTCCATTTGTAATGATCACCTTCTAACCAAATCTGACCTAAATTATCAAATTGACGATTGTGAGCAATATACTCAGGATTCAAATGACAATGATAATCGATGATAGGCATTTTTTCGGCATGTTCGTGATATAACCATTGAGCCGTATCAGTTTCGAGCAAGAAATGCTCATCCATGAACTCTTTCATAACTTAATCGCTTTAGTGTTTGAATTATATTGTTTGTTTACAAGCATTTATATAAACAATGCGTGAATTCGTGTTCGTGCACGAAGATAAGTAGAAATTTTTGATTACAACGAACCATATAAGGATAAAATTCTCTTTTTAGAATAATTATTTATTATTTGATTTGAGGCACATTTTTGCGATTTCTGTCAGTATATTTTTCATTCCCAACCCTAATGAATATTCATTTGAGTGAGCATACATACCACAAATTCTCATCTCTAAAAATTTAAAGCAACAAAATCAATAATCAAAAAGAAAGCATATTAAATAGAGTAATGTTTAGAATTGCAAAGTAACTCATCTCGTTCGTTTCGAAACTCAATTATGACAGAGAAGATAACGAGGAAAAGATAAGAGGGATGCCAATAGCTTGAGACTCGTCACTCCAAAATATCCAACTAAAACCATCCTGTTCATGAGTTCAATCACGCTTCACATGGAAGTTCGACGGGACATCAGTGCCAAAGCCCTTTGCCGGAATCACCGTGTAAGGTACTTCACTGTCAAACTCAAAACTATGAAACGAGCATGTAAATTATTTACATTCAAGAGTATGATAATGTTTTTATACGAGTTCCATACGCCTCTAAATGAAAAAAATATTGAACGTGATGGCTATCAAAAACACGTTCCCATGCTCAACACCATACCGCGCGATGAGGACAATGGTCGACAAAACAGATTGTTTTTCCAGTTTCATTACGCCAAAACAGCAAGTTTTCGTTCAGACGTTTCACGGCAACCATCTTTTGCCGAACCTCTTTTGATTTTAAAACGAAGACCACTAATTGTTAGTCATTTATGGTTTTATATAAGCCCATCCTTGTGATTGTTTTTGTACTAATTCTGCCACACCAGAAGGAACTATGGTTACAAATTCAAATAAATCTGTCGGGGAGATTTTTGCATGATGCAATGAATGAGCACATGCAGCAAAAATAACTCCTCTTTTATGCAAAGATAACATAGTCGAAAGCATTGCTTGATTTGATTGAATCAACTCTGTGACTGCTTCTCCGTTGACAAGCAATTCAATGGTTGTATAGTTTGTCTCCATGGCAATAATTAAATTGGCAATATTTTGTAGCGATAACCATGTTTTGGATGTTTCGTCCAGATGAAAAATGACGTTGTACATTGCGGTAAGATTTTGAAAGAGCTGAAATGCCTTTAAATATATATTCAAAGCAGCATGAGAAGATTATTATTCGACAAAAAAAAGCAATTCCTCCGGCTTCGATACAAAAGATATTGCTCCCTTAGCCTCCAACTCTTCTTTGGGTCGAAATCCCCACAATACAGCTACAAAGGGCACGTCAGCATTCAACGCAGTCTGCACATCCACGCCAGAATCTCCTACATACAAGACTTTTTCTTTGGGAACAGATGTTAATTCAAAAATAGACTGTAAGATAGATGGATCGGGTTTTACGGGAAACCCGTCACGTTGACCTAATATTACAGAAAAAGAAATATCTGGGAAGAAATAGTTGACCAACCTTTCGGTTGCTACATGCACTTTGTTAGAAGCCACCGCAAGCTGAAGTCCGCGTTGATTAAGCTGTTTCAGCATTTCCGTAATGCCGGGATAAGGTCGTGTACACTCTTCAGAATGAGGAATATAATACAAAATGAAATCTTTTTTAACACCTTCAATTGTCTCTCTATCCTTATGCTCATCGGGCAAAGCGCGTTCAATCAGTTTTGTCACGCCATTACCTACGAAACGACGGTAAGTTTCAACTTCATGTTG
>JAJZHJ010000069.1 GCA_021804525.1 Bacteroidota bacterium
GCCATCATCGGGACGTTACTCTTTATTATTATAAGCGGAGTTCAACGCACAACAGACCAGATTGTGATGATGATGGAAAAAGCACCATGGTGGGCGCTTCCAGTGGTCAGTACAGCCATAGTTTGCGTCTTCTTGGTGGGATTTTTCTTCCACGAACACAAAACATCTGTATCTTTGATTCTAAAATAAAAAGGCAACTATTTCGAAAAACAGTCACCTTTTGATATAACCAAAAATAAACAGTCTACTTGCAGACAACGCAACCAGTGCACTTTGACAGTTCGCCGCGAAAACGTTTCTCAACTAAATTACGTATGCGATCCTGCAACACGTCAATGCGAATGTTCTCAATGACGTCAGCCATAAATGCGTACATCAACAACAGCTTGGCATCCGCTTCCGAAAGGCCCCTGGTTCGCATGTAAAACAGGGCGGTTTCGTCTAATTGCCCAATGGTGGCGCCATGTGAGCATTTCACATCGTCAGCGTAAATTTCCAATTGAGGTTTTGTCTTCATTTTTGCAGTCGGAGTAACGCATAAATTCCGATTTGTCAACATGGCCTCTGTCTTTTGTGCATTTTTTGCCACTAATATTTTTCCCGAAAAAGCACCTACTGACGAATCATCCAACACATACTTGTACAACTCACGACTTTGACAATGCGGTTTTGCATGAACGAGCAATGTGGCGTTATCAATATGTTCGGCTTTATCGCCAATAGCCATACCACAAAGCATAGTTTGGCAATATTCACCTTGCAAATCAATCTGCACATCATTACGGGTTAATCCGTTATGTAAAACGATTTCATTGACCAATACATTGGAGGAAGCTGCCTGCCGCAGATACAAAGAAGCAATGTTTGTCGTTTTATTGTGAGTATTTTCTAACGAGTAATAGTCGAACGTAGCATTTTCACCTACAAAAACTTCCGTCACACGGTTGCTTAAAAACTGGACACCATCGGCAGTATGCGCGCATTCCAGAAACTGAGCTTTAGCTCCCTCATCGATGATAATTAAATTACGACTGTTTGCCATAAAATCTACATCAGAGCGCATAATATCCACCAACTGGATAGGTTTTTCAAGCATAACTCCTTTAGGCACATACATAAAGAATCCATCTTGCGCAAAAGCTGTATTAAAAGCAACCGTAGCAACCTCGTTATTAGGTGCCAATTGATTATAATACTGCTTCAACAAATCGGAATATTTTTCAGCCGCTTCATTGAGTCCACAGACGATTACACCATCAGGTAACTTAGGTTGATGAGGTGCTATGTAGAAACTATCGTTCACCACAAAATAAACCCACGAAGTAATACCCGGCACATCGCAGCGAAACACGTCGTTGGGACTTGCCGGAATAGATAATCGGTTAATATTTAACCCGTAGTCTACAGCAAATGCTGAAGATAAATCGGTGTACATATAATCCTCTATACTTGAAGAAGGAAAACCCATGCGGATAAAGGCATCCATAGCAGCATCGCGCGGAGCATTCAACAAAGGGGCACACGGCTTTTGAATGGCATGACTGAACTGTTGATATAGTTCTATATATGTTTTTTCTGTTGACATATTCATATTATCGTAAATACGTTTTACTTTCGCCTTTCAAAGCTCTTATTGAAAAACACTATTCTAAAAAGAGCTTGTTTGTTAACAACACTTCATACAATGGAATAGTGAAACGTATAGTAAACATTCAAAGATTGATAAGTTTTGGGGACAAGCAGCATCACTCTTCATCCACCTGTTGCTTGATCCATTCATAACCACGTTCTTCCAACTCAAGCGCTAATTCAGCTCCTGCGGTACGTACAATTTTACCTTTATAGAGAACATGCACAATATCGGGTTTAATATAATCGAGCAAACGTTGATAATGAGTAATCACAACACAGGCATTATCATCCCGTTTCAGCTTATTCACCCCTTCGGCTACAATACGAAGAGCATCAATGTCGAGTCCGCTGTCAGTTTCGTCAAGAATCGAAAGTTTTGGTTCAAGCATTGCCATCTGGAAAATCTCGTTGCGTTTTTTTTCTCCACCCGAAAAACCTTCGTTCACCGAACGGCTCGCTAATTTACTGTCAAGTTCCACCAATTCCTTCTTTTCACGCATCAATTTCAAAAAGTCGGATGCCGAAATAGGCTCCAACCCTTTGTAAGCACGATGAGCATTAATGGCAGTACGCATAAAGTTAGCCATGCTGACACCGGGTATTTCGACCGGATATTGAAAACTCAAAAATATACCTTCGCGCGAACGATCTTCCGGCTTCATTTCCAACAGGTTTTTGCCATTGAAAAAGACTTCCCCCTGCGTTACCGTGAAAAGTGGATTACCGGTCAGCACTGCCGACAAGGTACTTTTCCCCGATCCATTGGGTCCCATGATAGCATGAACTTCGCCAGCATTCACCGTGAGATCAATACCACGCAAAATTTCCTTTCCATTTATTGATGCATGTAAATTCTTTATAGTCAACATAAATGATTCATTTAAAATTTCATACTCTTCATTCCTTCTTTGACATCAAAAGATAACAAAGGAATAATATGCAAAGATAATCAATAAATAGAGGGTTGGTCGGTACATTCTCTTCAATCGTGTGTTAATTTTGTAGCGTTAAACTCTCAACTTATTGAAATGATTAAAATTGACATAGACGACCACTCCGGCTTCTGCTTCGGGGTAGTCAGAGCAATAGAAAAAGCAGAAAATGAATTGCAAACATCGGCACCGTTATATGGGTTAGGAGATATAGTACATAATGAACTTGAGGTAGAACGCCTTCACAACAAGGGGATGATCACGCTTTACGCAGACAGTATTGAAAAAGCCAGAGGTCAACGGGTTCTTATTCGTGCGCACGGCGAACCACCATCTACATACGACACTCTGCATAAACTTGGTGTTCAGGTTATTGATGCAACATGTCCGGTCGTGCTACGTTTGCAACAACGTGTAAAAATAGCTTACGAAACACACCCAAAAGAGGAGTGGCAAATAGTGATTTACGGGAAAAAAGGTCATGCCGAAGTGATTGGTTTATTGGGTCAAGCGGACAATAACGCCATTGTGGTGGAGCATACGGACGACTTGGATCGTATTGACTTTAACAAAAATATTTACCTCTTTTCTCAGACAACAAAATCGTTGAACGGATTCAATGATTTGATAGACAATATTCAAAATAGAATCAGTGCGAACGTTGTTTTTGAACATGTAGACACGATTTGCCGACAAGTAGCCAATCGCATCCCAAATATTCGTATCTTTGCACAAAATCACGATGTAGTGTTTTTTGTTAGTGGCGAAAAAAGTTCAAATGGGAAAGCACTTTTTGACGAATGCCAAAAAGCCAATCCAAACTCTCATTTAATTTTCAAGATCGAAGACATTAACCCTAAGTCTTTAGCCAATATTACATCAGTAGGCATTTGTGGCGCAACTTCCACTCCAACATGGTTGATGGAAAAGGTTGCCGAAAAAATCAAAGATATAGCTTCTCAACTAACTAACAATTAAAATAGCATGTATCAATTAAAGTGTATTGGAGTACTAACTTCAGGGGGCGATGCTCCTGGTATGAATGCCGCATTGCGCGCTGTAACGCGAAAAGCAATTTATCATGGCATTCGGGTAAAAGCAATTTGCCGTGGCTATAAAGGATTGATTGCCGGCGAAATAAAAGAGTTCCAAACGCAAGATGTCAGCAACATCATTCAGCAAGGTGGCACCAAGCTCAAAACGGCACGAAGCATGGAATTCAAAACGCAGGAAGGTATGCAAATGGCTTACAACAATTTGAAAAAAGAAGAGATCGATGCTTTAGTAGTGATTGGCGGAGATGGAACTTTTACCGGAGCACGCGTTTTCTCACAGGAATATTCGGATATTCCCATCATTGGCATACCAGGTACAATTGACAACGATTTATATGGCACCGATTATACGATAGGATACGACACTGCGCTCAACACGATTGTTCAAGCAGTGGATAAAATACGCGACACTGCCAGTTCACACGAACGCCTTTTCTTTATTGAAGTGATGGGACGTGATGCCGGCTTTTTAGCTCTTTATGGAGCTATTGCTTCAGGGGCCGAAGCAGCTATCATTCCTGAAATTGTAACAAATACCGACCAGCTGAATGAATTAATTGAGCAAGGCTTCCGAAAATCAAAAAACAGTAGTATTGTGCTGGTAGCCGAAAGCGACATTACCGGCGGTGCCATTGGAATCTCAAATCGATTGAAAGAAAAATATCCTGAATATGATTATCGAGTCACCATTTTAGGGCATATTCAACGTGGCGGCTCACCAACTGCAAATGATCGTATTTTGGCAAGCCGGATGGGAGCTGCCGCGATTGATGCATTACTCGAAGATCAACGAAATGTGATGATTGGTATCGTAAACAACGAAATTGTATATGTACCATTCAGCAAAGCTATCAAAGATGAAAAGCCGGTGGATAAACAACTTATGGATGTGCTTCGCATTTTATCCATATAACACACATTTACGATTGGGGAGAACCTCTACTTAAATCGTTTTTGTAACCTTATACGTGAGAAGAAACATTTCTTCTCACGTTCTTTATTATCCGATAGATGGCTCCATTTATCCAATATCAACCTTATAATGAAACAGGCATTAAATCGCGATTAAATCCTATCCATTATTTATTGACAGGGTTCAAACGTCTTTTAAAGTCAAAATTATTTACAAATGAAAGTTCGAGTTCGGTTTGCCCCAAGTCCCACAGGGCCACTTCATATTGGCGGTGTGCGTACTGCTTTATATAATTATCTCTTTGCCAAACAACACGGAGGTGACTTTTTGTTACGTATTGAAGATACCGACGCCGCCCGTTTGGTACCTGGTGCCGAAGAATATATCAACGAGTCGCTTCAATGGCTCGGTATTAAGGTGGATGAAGGGGTAAAAGAAGGAGGTGCATATGCTCCATACAAACAAAGCGAACGCAAAGAGATTTACAAACACTTCGTTGAACAACTTCTTAGTGAAGGAAAAGCGTACTACGCATTTGACACGCCCGAAGAGTTAGAAGCCAAACGATTGGAAATTAAAAACTTTCAGTATGATGCATCTACACGCATTTTGATGTGCAATTCGTTGACACTTTCCGAAACGGAAGTACAACAACGGATAAACAACAAAGAACAATATGTGGTTCGCCTTCGCATTGAGCCGAACAAAGAAATTCATGTGTTTGATGTCATTCGTGGAGAAGTAGTCGTCAATTCGTCTATTTTAGATGACAAAGTACTTTTCAAATCATCGGATGGGCTGCCGACTTATCACTTAGCAAACGTGGTGGATGATCATTTGATGGAGATTTCGCATGTTATCAGAGGTGAAGAGTGGTTACCTTCGGCTCCGTTACATGTGTTACTTTACCGTGCATTCGGCTGGGAAAAAAATATGCCGCAGTTTGCCCATCTGCCTCTTCTGCTAAAACCCGAAGGCAATGGAAAGCTGAGCAAACGCGACGGTGATCGACTTGGGTTTCCTGTCTTTCCGCTTGAATGGAAAGATCCAAAAACGGGAGATGTTTCAACCGGCTACCGTGAAACCGGCTACTATCCGGAAGCCGTAATCAATTTTTTAGCGCTGTTGGGATGGCATCCTGAAACCGACCAGGAAATTTTCTCCATGCAAGAACTGATTGAACAATTTTCGTTTGAACGGTGCAGCAAAAGCGGCGCTAAGTTTGATTTTGAGAAGGCAAAATGGTTTAATCATCATTACTTGCAACAAAAAAGCATAGATGAACTGGTTAAAGATTTTCAATCAATTCTGATTTCAAAAGGAGTGATTGCTGAAAACAAAATAGTGGCAAAAGTGATTGCTCTCATGCGTGAACGCATCAATTTTGCTCAGGAGCTTTGGGAAACCACATCCTATTTCTTTGTCTCACCCACTATTTACGATGAAAAATCGGTACAGAAACACTGGAAACCTGACACTAAGCAACAGCTTTCAGAATTGATGAGTAAAATAGAAACGATGGCTGACTTTGGATCAAATAAAGTAGAAGACGAAGCACAAATCATGGAATGGATCAAAAATAAAGAGTACAAAGTGGGTAACATCATGAATCCCTTCCGTATCGCTTTGGTTGGCGCTTCTAAAGGACCTCACATATTCGATCTTACAACCATTGTAGGTAAAGAAGAAACACTTCGACGCATCAATAAAGCCATAGAGGCAATTCAATGACATATTTATAAACAAACGTGATGTATTATAAGATGTAACGATGACATTATCATACATTGATCATCAATAATGATTTAGCAAATCAAAAAATAAAATGGTGGGTGCAAGCCCACCATTTGTCATATTAACAGGTTTGGAACGCAGCAATGACAAGACAGACAGTTCAGTGGTTTCATGTATTCAGGGTATCGACAACTATGTCTGGTTTAATGCAACATAGGAAAGCATATAATTAAACAAGCATTGGTGAGCGTAAAGATAAGATAGCATCTTTCTCTTTTCTGTCTTCATAAAAAAGAGCAAAAATCAAACGAAATAGTTTGATAGATTGTGATTTATTGAATATCTTTGGAGAGAAAAACAATACCTTCGACATGAATCAATCAATAGGCAGATATAAGCCATATCATATAGACTTTCAACCACAAAACAATTAGTTAACTCATTAAATTTCAGCGTATGAAAAAGACTATGCAGTTTATGTTTCTGGCGTTTTTTCTACTTGCGTCAGCAGCTTGTCACTCGACAAGCAACCCTCGATTGATAAATAATTTTGACGACAACTGGCGGTTCCATCTGGGAGACGCTACCAACGCACAAACCATCGATTTTAATGACAACTCGTGGCGAAAATTAGATCTTCCACATGACTGGAGTATTGAATTACCTTTTGATGAAAAAAGTCCGGCAGGGTATGGAGG
>JAJZHJ010000070.1 GCA_021804525.1 Bacteroidota bacterium
AGGAGAAAAAGGAATCATGATCGGCTCAGATTATGGTCGTACCAATGTTGACTTTAAATTTAATACAAAAGTAAACGACAACATCAATGTTGATTTCAACACTCGTTATTCGAGAACCGGCATTGATGGTGCAGGGACTTCAACAGGAAGCGGATCGAATACTTTTTTACGTAATGCGATGAAATATGCACCTGTGAACAGTTTGGTTTCGCAGAGTAATTATGTCAATGAACAATTAGCTATCGATCCAACCCAATTGAGTTTGTTGTTCAACCCCGTTCAATTGGCAGATGACACCTATCAACGTAAAGCTAATCAGTCGTTGGTGTTAAACGGTGCCTTTAACTGGACCATTTTGAAACCACTGGTTTTCCGCAGTGAATTCGGGTATCAATTTGACAATAATCGAATAGATAATGTGTGGGGTCCTTCGACGCCAACGTCTAAAAACAATGGTGGCTTACCTATTGGCCAGATTACTACGTTAGGCGGTATTACATGGCGTGTGGCAAACACATTGACCTTCAATAAAAACAATATTTTTCCAAATCAAAACCTGAATTTGTTATTAGGGCAAGAAACTTCTTCGTATGCTTATCGTCAAGTGGTAGCGCAGTCGATGTATTTCCCTTCTGGAATGGATGCTGCTTCTATTTTGGCAATGATGAATTTAGGAACTGCACAGCCTACTATTACAACTGAAAGTCAACCGTATAATATGTCATCATACTTTGGGCGTGCCAATTATTCGATTCAAGACAAATACTTGGCATCATTGACATTCAGAGCTGATGGGACTTCTAAGTTTGCTCCAGGTCATCAATGGGGTTATTTCCCTTCGGCTGCAGTGGCGTGGCGTTTGTCGGAAGAAAGTTTCCTCAAAAATAAATTTGATTGGTTGAATAATTTGAAGTTACGTTTAAGTATGGGAACGGCCGGTAATAGCCGTATTTCAGACGGATTGTGGCAGTTAACCTATGGTACAACTGACAGTAAAGGATATTACATTGGTGAGAATTTGGCCAGTGTGTTGGTGCCAGGAACTACATTATCGAACCCCAATTTGAAATGGGAAACAACATTAACGCGTAATGTGGGATGGGATATTGGCGTGCTCAATTCACGCTTAAATGCCACGATAGATGCTTATTGGAATACCACATTCAATCTGTTATTGCAACAACCGATTCCAACAAGTACCGGTTATGTCAACCAGATGCAAAACTTTGGACGTACTTCCAATAGAGGATTAGAATTCACGTTGGATGCTCATCTTATTGAAACACAAAAATTTTCTTTGAATGCCACATTTAATATTGCGTTTAATAAGAATCGTGTAGATGAATTCCGTTATGGTAGTGCAACTTCCAAAACGTATTCTTCCGGCTGGGATGGTACTTCGCAACCTTTGGATGATTATATTATTCAACAAGGACAACCGGTTGGCCAAATGTATGGTTATGTAGCGGACGGAATGTACACGTTTAACGATTTTCATTTTGACAACACTCAAAAGAAATGGATTTTGAATGGTGATGCCACTGGTGCAAAAACGGCTGCTATTGCCGGCCTCTTTGGCTACGGAAACTATTTCGGACCGGGGAGTATGAAAGTAAAAGATATCAATAAAGATGGAACTATTGATGCAAATGACAAAACAGTTATCGGTGATGCTAATCCGATTCATACAGGAGGGGTGACGTTGAATGCTCGCTATGTTAATTTTGATCTTTCTGCTTTCTTCAACTGGTCGTATGGCAACAAGATTTATAATGCAAACAAAATTGATTATACCTCTTTCTTGTTGTCGCGTAAATATCAAAACCTGCTTGATATCATGAGTTTGGCAAATGGTCGTTTTACAACGATTGATCCTTTGACCGGACAAAACATTTTCTACGGTCAATATGCAAACCCGACACGTTTGCAACAAATTAATCAAAATGCAACAATGTGGACTCCGTTTATGACGATCCCGCCGCTTACATCTGCTGATATTGAAGATGGTTCGTTCCTGCGATTAAGCACGTTGACGTTGGGTTATTCGTTACCCAAGAAATTGATCAGCAAACTGATGATTTCATCTTTCCGTATTTATGTAACCGTTTATAATGTATTTTGTTTGACAAAATATTCCGGTTTCGATCCTGAAGTAAGCACCCGCAATAATCCACCGGTTACGCCAGGAGTTGATTATTCGGCCTATCCAAAGAGTCGTTCGTTTATTGGCGGCGTCAACATCAATTTTTAATGACATTATCTATGAAAAAAATAGCAATTTATCTCTTTTTGTTTGCAACGATTGGGTTGACATCATGTTCTAACTTTTTGACTACTCAATCCTTGTCAACCTATACTCCTGATGTCGTTTTCTCCACGCCAACTTATACAAAAGATGCAGTGATGGGCATTTACGACTTGCTTTGCACCGATTATACCTATTCTTCGCGTTTGCCATTGAGCTACACAACTAATTCGGATATTGAGTTTGTGGGTGCCGACGAAGGTTCGTACAATCAAAATAATAATCGTGGAACTTCAAACTATTTTGCTTCACCTGATAATTCAGATATTTCAAAAGTGTGGCAAACTTTGTATCAGATTATTGAACGGTCTAATTTATGTATTCAAAACATACCAACTAGTCCTGCTACCAAAGATGCAACAACCAAAGCCACAATGATGGGCTATTACGGCGAAGCATTGACTTTACGGGCAATTGCATATTTTGAATTAGTCCGTACGTTTGGAGATGTGCCTTTTACAACGAAACCGGCTGCTCCCGATGGTTCCAACTTCCTTTTGCCCGCAACCGATCGCGATACCATTATGGATCATATTATTGCTGATTTACAAGAAGCTGAACAATATGTTCCTTGGGTTGGCACTGGTGAATATTCCTCCTCAGAGCGAATTACAAAAGGATTTATCAAAGGCATGGTAGCTCGTATTTGTTTAGCACGGGGTGGTTATTCTTTGCGTAATAAACCAGGTTATCCAACTGAACGTGGAAGCAATTGGCAAAAATATTACCAAATAGCTGATGATGAATGTCAATCAATCATCGCCAATGGAACTCACAAGTTGAATCCTTCGTATATCAATATTTGGAAAAATCTAAATCAGTTGCAGGTAGATAATACCTACCACGAAACGATGTTTGAAGTGGCCCTTGGGCTTCAACACTCTGGTGAAATTGGTTATTCAATCGGCGTTCGTTTTTATACAAACCCGGAATATGGTTATGGCAACAATTCGAATATTGTTAATACGAGTGCTTACTACTTTTATATGTTCAATCCCAAAGATTTACGACGTGACGTAACGGTAGCTCTTGCTTCTTTTGGGAATAGCAGTGGTGCCACACAAGAATTTTTACAAACCAGTCCGATTTCGTACAACATTGCAAAATGGGATCAACGCTGGATGAGTTCGACTTTCCTTGCCGGAAACTTAAATGCTCAAGGGAAAGTGGGCTATGGTATCAATTGGGTCATGATGCGTTATTCAGATATTTTATTGATGTATGCTGAAACTGAAAATGAATTGAATAACGGCCCGACTGCGGCTGCTAAAGATGCTTTGGAGCAAGTGCGTCGTCGTGCTTTCAACTCTGTTGATTGGCCTCAAGAAGTGGATGCGTATGTCAATAATCTGACAGATCATGATTCGTTCTTTAATGCTATTGTAAAAGAACGTGCATTAGAGTTTGGGGGTGAAGGCTTGCGCAAATGGGATTTAGTGCGTTGGAATCTGTTGACCACTAAAATTCAGGAGCAGCGCGATGCGATTGCCGCTATGTTTAACAGAACTGCACCGTATGATACGCTTCCGCAAACTATTTTCTATAAATACTTGCCTGATGGTCAGACGATAGATAGATCGAGTATGAATTTTTACCAGGATTTAGGTACAACTCCTCCTGACGCATCGTATTCTTCGGCAGCATGGTTGTCTGGCTTGTCAGCAACCAATCAAGCTCTTTATTTACTTCGGATTAATTTGTTCAGTAGTGGGCTTAATTCGGCTGCAGGAGTGCAAAATCGTTATCTTTATCCTATTCCGACCACGGTGATCAGTAGCTCTAATGGGTTATTGAAAAACGCATACGGCTATTAACAAGAAAAAAATGAGGTAGAGCGAGCATTTAAAATTTGCTCTCCTCATTTTATAAATTATTTCAATTAATCTAATTGCAAATCATTTCAACGCATGAAGACTTTTCATAGTTTTAAAAAAATAGGTTACTGGCTGATGTTGAGTTTTGCTGCTCTTCAATTCCAAGCCTGTAATAACAATGGTTCATTCATTGATGAGGCCTTCAACAGGCTTTTTCATCCTACAACGTTTACAGTGACAAGCGTTCAGGCTACATCGGCTGTCGTACAATGGAATCAAATGCCCGGAGTAGATCACTATGTGCTTGAGATCAGCCAGGACAGTTTGTTGTTTAATCCGATTGTTTCTACCATTACAGTTAGTGGACAGGCTACTTCTGCAAACTCATTCACATCCGGAACAACGGTAACATTTACCGATACGTTGACCAATCTACATGCCGGAATCCGGTATTCGATACGTGTGAAAGGAATAAGTGCTACAACGGGTGTTGGCGATTCGCATTATGCGACTGCTACTTTTCTGACTCCTGTCGAACAATTATTGCAACAAGTAGGGCTTGGTGATAAAACTAATTCATCCGCTATCTTGCGTTGGCCAGCCGGAACAGTAGCAACGCAATTGGTGTATTATCCGCAAGCGAATCCTCAAGGTGCACAAACCATTACTTTGACAAGTGCACAATTAGCTGCAGGAACTATTACATTGACAGGATTAACAGGCAATACAGTATATGTTGTTCATTTAATGAATAGTACATACATGAGAGGGAATATTACGTTTGCTACTTATCCAGATGTTCCTGCAGCGCAACGTGTTATTTTCTTGCAACCTACAGATTCTATTCATAATGTGCTAGATACATGTACGGCACAATCAATTACATTAGTATTTCCCTTAGGATCATCGTATGCAGAATCGGCAACATTAAATATTAAAAGCAATACTTCGGTAACATTTTATGGAATGCCGAGCGATACCTTGCCGACACTTTCCTTAATCCGTGTGGCACTTCCTGATGTTGCTGGCACAATTAAATTCCAGAATTTGAATTTAGCAGGATATAACAGTGATGCTGGGACAAATTATGTAATTAATCAGGGTACTGCTACAAATACGGATGCAGTCATTTTTGAAAACTGTTTAATTCATCATTTCCGTTCCCCTTCACGTATTCAGAGTAGTAATTCAATCGTTATCGGTCAATTGACTTATGATAATTGCTTTACCTATGATAATGGGTCCGGTGGTTATCAGTTGGTGACAACGAGCAATGCAACAGCCGGAAAGTTTGACAAGATTACGATTACCAATACTACGGTTTGGGGCGTGAGCACCGTTGATTGCGGGTTGATATTATGCAATATGGTGCCACCAACTTCTATTGATATTGAGAACTGTACGTTCTATAATATGGTAAAAGCAAGCAAATATTTCATTGATCTAAACACCAATTCGACAACCGGAGTCATTACGAATTGTATTTTTGGAAAATCAAATACGCAATTGACAACGAGCGGCGCTAAAGGTATTCGTACCGGAACAGGTGGGTCGATGATTATTACCAATTCTTATGCCACGAACGATTGGATTACAACTGCGAACAATATCACTGATTTAATTCAATATAACAACACGTCAGCAGCTTTATTTAAGGCGCCGGATAGCGGTATTTTCACCATCATCGATTCGAGCTTTGCGGGTGCAAGCAATGCGGGCGATCCTCGCTGGAGACCGTAATTCACATGCAAAATTACAAGGAGAGAAATCGGCACAATAGACTGCGTGATTTCTCTTCTTGGTTTTTGATTGAATTTCCTTTGTTTTCTACTTCAATTAAAAACAGAAAACTGATTTTCGCGTTTTAATTTATCATTAACACACCATTACATGCTTCATTCACGTCTTAAAATAGGTATTTTTCTTATAGGATTCATGCCATTTGCCAAAATTACTGTGGCTAATGCAGCTTCTTCAATTCCTTTACCAAACATTCCAACCACTCAATTTCTCATTACTAATTATGGCGCTAGTACATCTAATGCTGATAATGCTTCTTTTATTAATGCTGCTATCTCGGCGGCTAATAGTGCTGGAGGTGGAACTGTGGTATTCCCAAAGGGAACTTTTTTAAGTGGGCCAATAACCATGAAAAGCAATGTGAATTTATATCTGGCAGATCAAGATACATTGGAAATTCTGCCTTATGGAAGCGGGAATGGGATACTGCCAAATACTTATCCAAATAATGGAGCCACAGATCAATACAATCCTTTCATTTTTGGACAAAATCTGAGTAATATAGAAGTGAGTGGCAGTGGTGTAATAGAAGGAAACGGTAGTGCCTGGTGGACTGCTTATGCTTCGAATAGTTCTATGAAAAGGCCATGTCTTATTCGTTTCAAAGCATGTACAACCGTTTTAATCACCGGAATTACGCTGGAGAATTCGCCAGGTGTTCACGTGACATTAGGGCAAAGTAGTTCGATGGGAGCCAATGGTACTATTTCATATATAACTGTCAAAGCTCCAAATACTTCTCCAAATACCGATGCTATTGACACATGGTATTGGAATGGTATCAATATTAATCATTGCAATCTATCTGAAGGTGACGACAATGTAGCAATGGATAGTTACAGTCAAAATGTCACAATAACGGATTGTACCTTAGGTTATGGTCATGGCATATCTGTGGGAAGTTATGCAACTGCGGTACAAAATGTTACGGTTGATAGTTGTACGTTCACCAATACGACCAACGGGATTCGTTTAAAGTCAGAACGAGGTAGAGGTGGCAGTGGAGTCAATGCGGTGTATAATCTTTCGTACTCCAATAT
>JAJZHJ010000071.1 GCA_021804525.1 Bacteroidota bacterium
GACACGGGGGTTAGGACACACAGACGATCCACAATACATTGCAGGTATTAACATGGGCTTTAGCTGGAACAACTTCGATGTATCCTTTCTATGGACTGCAGATTGGGGGGTAAGCCGTTTATTATCGGATGTTTTCCAACGACCTTTTGTCAGTGGTAGCTCTGTTAACCAGGGAGGTTTGCTGGTTTATCAAGTTGATCATACGTGGACAACTCAAAATCCATCTCAAAATTCTTACTACCCGCGTGCAACATGGGTTAATGCCACAAACAACTATGCCACTTCAACCCTTTATGAAAAAGATGCTAGTTATCTCCGCCTGAAGAGCATACAAGTAGCATATAATTTTCATCTTCCGTTTATGAAGGAATTAGGGTTGAATACTTTTCAATTGGGATTCACCGGCTATAATATCTTAACTTTCACAAAATATATCTGGGGAGATCCTGAGTCAAGAGCTTCTGGTTCACCTACATATCCTCTTACAAAAACGTACTCCATGAATCTAAGACTTGGTTTTTAATCTATTAAATCAAAATACAATGCAAATAAAAAATAACAAATGGATACTTGTTGCCGCAGGAATCATGCTCGTATTAGTTGTTTCTTGTGTAGACAATGTCAACTTTGGCAATAATTTTCTTTCAAAAGCACCTGGTGGTAATGTAACGGAGGATACTGTTTTCAACAATGCAACGTACACCCAGCAGTTCCTAACCTCGCTCTATTCATACCAATACTACGGATTACCTTATTATAACGGTTCTGGAGACTTTCCCGAAGCTAATAATCCGTATGTTGGTAAAGTTGACTTACTTTCGGACTGCTGGCAAACCAACTGGTCAGGTTGTGCAATATACTCCCAATATTACAATGGATCGCATACCGCAGAATATGGCGTACGTTCCGACAAATGGAGCTTCCTCAACAACAGAGTTTGGCAGGCTGTCCGTGCAGCATGGTTATTGATAGAGAATATACATAGGACTTCTGGTTTTACAGATGATCAAAAAGCAGAAATGAAGGCTGAAGCCGAATGTATCATTGCTGCCCGTTATTATGATACTTTTCGTAACTATGGAGGGCTTCCTATAATCAGATCTTCATTTAGCGGGACAAATGCAAGCTACAACATCCCTCGTGGCAGTGTGGCTGAAACGGTCAATTTCATGGATAGTTTGCTGGACAATGCTATTGCAACACCAAGTTTTCCATGGAGCTTTAGTGCTGCCGACATTAGCAACATGAATGGGCACTGGACAAAAGCAGCCGCTATGGCATTAAAATGCAAAATTTTACTTTTTGCTGCTTCTCCATTATTTAACGACACACAACCTTATTATCCTGGAGCAACAAATAACCCGGCTATTTGGTATGGAGGATATAAACCCGAACTCTGGCAACAATGTCTTACTGCTTGCACAGACTTCTTCACAGCATTATCACAAAATGGCTATTACCATCTTGTACAAGCTAAAGGGACACGACCTCAGGATTATCGTCTCGCCTATCGTACAGGATATGCTTCGGAAGCTAGTCCAGAAATTTTACTTTTCACTACCGTAACTACAACCGATGCCTTTAAATCAGGATATTACTGCTGGCATTCCTGGGGAGACCCTCTTATGGGAATTCAACGATTAAGTTATTGCCCAACACAAGAATATGTAAACATGTTCCCATGGGCAGACGGGACTCCATTTAATTGGGATCAAACAAAAGCTGCAGGTAAATTGGATCAGATGTTTGTCACCGGAACAATTGCTCAAAATAATGTTACACTAACACGCGATCCACGATTGTATGAAGAAGCAATTGTCAACGGACAACAGCAATCTTTAGATTGGAATACGGGAAATATGAGTGGCACCACTTTTGAAAGTTGGGTAGGAGGTACCAATGCATTACTACAACCATTAACCCAAAGTGGAGATTTTGCGACGGGATATGCCCCAATTAAGTTCCTGATGGGAAATGATATGCTTCGCCAGTATTGTGAGTGGCCTTATCTGCGCCTTTCGGAAATATACCTTACGTATGCTGAAGCATTATGTCAAACCGGTGATCTACAAGATGCTATAAATCAAGTTGACATAGTTCGGGCACGCGTAGGATTAAAAGGGTTGGTCGTTTGTAATCCTACAGAAAATCTGACGACCGATAAAAACGCATTACTACAGGAAATTCTTCGTGAACGCGCTTGCGAATTGGGAATGGAAGATAGTCGTTTCTTCGACTTGATTCGATATAAAAGAGCAGATCTTTTTCAAGAACAACTGCATGGGCTTCAAATTTATCGGCTTGATGCGTCCGGGAATAGGATAGAAACAGCATGGTATAATGGCGACAGAAAAAAAGGAGCTCTACAACCGACTCATTTTGATTACGAAATCTTCCCTATTACCAGCCCTACCCGATATTGGTGGACAAATGGATTTGATCCGAAATGGTATCTATCACCCTTCCCTCAAACTGAAGTTAGTAAAGGATATGGGCTTGTCCAAAACCCTGGATGGTAAACAACATACATCAACAGAAATAAAATAGATTATGAAAATAAACAAAATAATAATTTCAGCTTCCCTTGTTTGCATTGGTCTAAATGGATTTGCACAGGAAGCTAAAAAAGATAATGACAAGTCACAGACTTATGCCAACCAAAGCGTTAACATTGGCTACGATATCAACCAAACACTTGAAGAATCAACATCCTCTGTGTCTATTGTGAAGGAAGATGATATTACCAAACGTAGTGCAAAAGACGTATCAAATTCGTTGTATGGATATGGATTGGGGCTTATGACCTTAGAAAATTCAGGCACTTATGCTTCACAGGAACCCACATTCTATATTCGTGGATTGCAAAGCAGTGCTGGCAATAATCCCCTTATATTGGTAGATGGTATTGAACGTGACATGAGTTTTATTACTCCAGAAGAAGTAAAATCGGTAACCATATTGAAAGATGCGGCAGCTGTAGCTCTTTACGGTTACAAAGGCATTAACGGAGCGATCAACGTAGTGACAAAACGAGGAAGATTCAACAGTAAAGAAATACAGTTTTCTTATGATCAATCATTTAACTGGCAGGAACGCCTTCCTAAATTTGTCAATGCATATACGTATGCTAATGCTGTCAATGAAGCACTAACCAATGATGTATCTCCCGTTCGCTATTCTTCTGATGAGTTGAATGCTTTTAAGACCGGACAATACCCCTATTTATATCCAAATGTGAACTGGATAAATAGCACATTCAAAGATTTGTGTCAATCGAATAAATATAATATAATCTTTCGCGGAGGGGGATCAAAGTTACGTTACTTTACTTTATTCAATCTTAATTCCAACAATGGGTTTATTGCTCATCCAAATATGAATAGCGGATATTCTACCCAGGATAAATATTCGAAGGCTAACTTGAGAATCAATCTGGATATTGATTTAACAGACAAAACATCCTTGGTATGTGATGTACTGGGTACTCTTAGCGAAAGCAGCACTCCTGGTGACAATGCTAACTTATGGAACATGATTTACACCGTTCCAGCTGCTGCCTTCCCTGTAAAATTACAGGATAACACATGGGGTGGCAATGTCACTTGGCCAGGTACCAGCAATCCTGTTGCCATGTCTGAAGCAGCCGCTTATGCTAAAGAACGTACTTATTCAAGCTTCACAGACATGATCCTGAAACAGGATCTATCACCTATTCTGAAAGGATTACAAGGTAACATTCGTATGTCATACGACAATATTGCCAATGTTTGGGAGGACCATTCTAAAACCTTTGTTTATGGGAGCGATGCTGTGACAAGTTGGTTAAATGGAGCACCAGCAACTACACAACGCTACACTGGCGGTACTGCAAGCGGAATGAATACTTCTGCAGGAATTATAGGATGGACACAAGCATTTAATTTATCCGGTTCGTTTGATTATAACCGTACATTCAACGTTCATAAAATTTACAGCCAGTTAAAATGGGATTATGAATATAGAACTACAGATGGTTTGAATAACACCTGGTATCGTCAAAATGTCTCTATGTATACTCATTATGGGTATAAGGATCGCTATTATGGCGACGTTACTATGGTTGCTTCCGAATCAAACCAACTTGCTCCTGGACACAAATGGGCATTTTCGCCGACTGTTTCAGCGGCTTGGATACTCTCCAAAGAAAACTTTTTAAAAGACATATCTTGGGTTAATCTCTTGAAATTAAGAGCATCTTTTGGAATTATCAACTCTGACAGAATTCCCTATAATGGATATTGGCAACAAGCTTACGGAGGGGGATCGTACTATCCTTTCGATACCAATTATTCTGTCGGAACTACCAGTTGGACTTTAGGGCAATTAGCCTCACTCAATTCTACCAACGAAAAGTCTTATAAATATAATGTAGGGGTTGACGCAACCCTCTTTCATGGCCTTGACATGACAATTGACGCCTACTATCAACGGAAAAAAGACATTTGGGTGCCTTCGAGCGGAAAGTATTCTTCTATCCTCGGATTTACCCCTCCATACGAGAATGGAGGAATAGTTGACGACCGTGGTATTGAGGTGGGTGCTAATTATTCTGCCAAAGCAGGCAATGTAACATTAAATATTGGAGCAAACTTCACATGGTCAAAAAACAAAATTGTGAGCATGCTGGAACAACCTCAAATGTACCCCAACTTAGTACAAACAGGTTCTTCCATTGGTCAGGTATTCGGTCTGAAAGCAATCGGATTCTTTAAAGATCAAGCGGACATCAACAACAGTCCAACACAATCTTTTGGCACAGTTGAACCAGGCGATATCAAATACAAAGATGTTAACGGTGATGGAAAAATTGATGGAAATGATAAAACTTTTATAGGATACAGTACACTGGCTCCTGAGATTTACTACTCGTTCCATCTGGGAGCAGAATGGCAAGGATTAGGTTTTGATGCCATGTTCCAAGGGACAGCAAATTATTCAGCCGTACTATATACCCAAAGTGTTTATTGGCCATTAATAAACAACACGAATATTTCGCAGTATTATTATGACAATCGTTGGACTCCCAATAATCTAAATGCGAAATTTCCTCGCCTAAGTGCTCAAAGCAACACGAATAATTATCAAACAAGTTCTCTTTGGGTCGCTGATCGTTCGTTCTTAAAATTACGGACAGTGGAAATCTATTATAATCTCCCGAAAGCAATATTGAAAAACACGAAAATCATTAACAATGTCAAACTATACATCAGAGGTATTGATTTACTGTGTTTCGACCATATCAAAATTGCAGATCCGGAATCGTATGGAGCAACCAATCCGCTAACGCGTAGTGCAGTTGCCGGAATAAACGTAGCTTTTTAATTCAAAAACCATTTTAATTTGAAAAGTATGAAATTGAAAACAATAATAAGTGGGATAGCTCTTACCATTGGGCTTACTTCATGCAATAATATCATGAATTATCACGAATATTCCCTATATCAAAAAGATTATATTGACGCTACCTATGACAATGTTTGTGGCTTGGTTACAAACATTTATACTAAACTGGATTATGATTTCGGACAAAATTATTCGGGAGGTATGCTGGCTTCAGCCTGTGATGAAGCAGAATATGCCTATCCATCAAATCCAATTTGCAATTTTTACAACGGATCATGGAGTCCATCGAATCCATTAAGTAGCACTTGGACAAATAGTTATTCTGCTATTCAATCTTGTAACCTTTATTTAGACCAATTTCAGGGACTGACTTTCCCAGATTTAGCATTGAATCAAGATTATGAGGCTAAAATGTTCCGTTACCACAACAATGCTTATGAAGTACGCTTTCTTAGAGCTTATTTCTATTTCAATTTGGTTCGACAATATGGTGCTATTCCTTTAATTAAACATTTAGTTACTACTGGAACAGTCAATGCTTTAACACGGACTCCAGCTGATTCTATTTTTGCATTTATTAATTCCGAATGTGATAGTATTGTTGATAAAATTCCAGCGGATTATACCAATCTGGGAATTTATGCTCTTCCAAGCAGTTCTGCAGAAAGCGGAAGAGCAAACCGATTAGCCGTTCTTGCATTGAAAGCTCGCGCTGCTCTTTACCATGCAAGTCCATTATTTAACACAAATAATGACAAAGAACTTTGGCATAAAGCAGCTTTGGCAAACAAAGCAGTCTTGGATTCATGTGCAAAATATGGATATGTGTTAGGTAAATATGCCGATTTATGGGGACAGAATAACTGGACAAACAAAGAAATGATCTTTATGCGTCGTATGTACCCTGACGCTACAAACACTCTAGAAAGCTATAATTTTCCAATTGGAGTGGAAGGAGGAAATTCTGGCAATTGCCCAACTCAAACGTTAGTGGACGCCTATGAGATGCAAGCAACCGGAAAATTATGGACTGAATCCGGGAGTGGCTATAACCCTGCGAATCCATATATAGGACGTGATCCTCGATTTGCTCTTACTATTGCAAAAAACGGAGATACAAAATGGCCTGCATACAATACACTTCCGATCCAAACCTATTATGGCGGAGCTAATGGAGACCCTATTTCGGGAGCTACACCGACTGGATATTACTTAAAAAAATATTGCGATGTATCTGTAAATCTGACGGCAACCAGCATAAATACGAAACGCCACACTTGGATCATATTCCGTTTAGGCGAATTTTATCTAAACTATGCCGAGTCTGTTTTCAAATATCTTGGTTCCGCTGATGCTACTTCAGCAGAGTTCCCGCTGTCCGCCACTGCTGCGGTAAATATTATTCGCAATCGTTCGGATGTAAAAATGCCTCCTTACCCCACAGGTCTCTCAAACACTGATTTCTGGAATAAATACGAAGACGAACGTATGGTAGAATTGGCTTTCGAAGACCATCGCTTCTGGGATTTGAGAAGATGGAAAGAAGGCTCTAAACTAAGCAGTATTGAGGAAATGAA